>NZ_JBCGFQ010000009.1:0-120934 GCF_040984075.1 Pseudomonas sp. I2 | reverse complement strand
CTCCTCGTCCGGCGTCAATTGCAGCTTGCGGTCGGTCAGGAGCATGTCGCTGCCGGCGCTCCAGCGCTTGAAGATACTGGCGGTCACGGCGTTGGGCTGGCTGTCGAGCACGGCATCGACCAGTGCCTTGAGCTGGGTATCCTCGCGGCGCATGGCGAAGCTGAAGCCGATGGCTTCGTGATTGCCGAAGCTGGCCATGCGCAGCAGGGGCAGGTGGCCCCGGTTGAGCTGGTAGTGGGTGGAGATGGTGTCGCCGATGAACACGTCGGCCTGGCCGAAGGCCACGGCGTTGAGTGCCTGGGTGGACGAGGGGAAGGCCAGGAGCTCGGCCTGCGGATAGTTGTCATGCACTTCCCGCGCGGGCAGGTAGTGGTAGAGCATGCTCAGGCGCATGCCTGCGAGCCCGTCGTCCAAGGGGCGCATTTCGTCCTCGCGGGTCACCAGCACCGGCTGGTCGATGGCGTAGGGCCGGGACAGCGCCAGGCCCGCCGAGGCTTCGTAGCCATTGGCGCTGCCGAGCAGGTCGATGCGGCCCTGCTTGAGCGCGTCGACCGCTGCCTGGCGGCTGGAAAAGCGCAGCACCCGTACCGGCAAGCCGAGCACCTGGCCGATCAGGCCGGCATATTCGGCGGTGAGCCCCTGGTAGTCGCGGCCGCCGGTGGTGATGTCGAAGGGCGGGTAATCCGGAAAGGATGCACCCATCACCAGTTCCTGTTTGCCTTCCAGCCACTGGCGTTGCGCCTCGGTCAGTTCGGGGCGGGTGGGCTTGACCGTCGATCGCGTGAGCAGGGTGAAGGCCTCGGCATCGGCCTGTGCCGCATAGGCCTTGCCACAGGCCAGGGCCAGGACGATGCACAGGCAGGTCAGGTAGCGCTTCATTACCTACCCACCTCAGACCAATGCATTGCGTTTGGCCACATCGATCAGGTCGACCAAGGTATCGACCTGGAGTTTTTGCATCAGGCGCTTCTTGTAGGTACTGACCGTCTTGTTGCTGAGAAACATGCCTTTTGCAATTTCCTTGTTGCTTCTACCTTGTGCGAAAAGTTGCAGGACCATCAACTCCCGGTCATTGACCTGTCGGAAAAGTTGTTCCTCGTTGTTCACTTTTCCCGGATTGCTGTTGACTGCCTGGCTGGGGAAGTAGTTGTAGCCGGCAAGTACGGCCTTGATCGCGCTGAGCAGTTCGCCCAGGTCTTCCTGCTTGCAGACATAGCCGGCGGCACCCGAGTGCATGCAGCGCACCGCGAAAAGCGCTGGCGACTGGGCCGTCAGCACCAGCACCTTCAGAGGCAGCGCCATGGCCTGGAAGCGCGACAGCACCTCCAGGCCGTCCAGTTTGGGGATGGCGATATCGAGGATGACCAGGTCGGGGCGCGTTTCGCGGATCATCTGCATGGCATCGACGCCATTGTCCGACTCACCGACGATCCTGTAGTTCTGGTTTTCCAGCAACATGCGAACGGCCAGCCGGATAACGGGATGGTCGTCGACAATAAATACGGAGTGCATATTCAACTTCCTAATGCGGCAGCTGTCGGAAACAGTGCGCACCTTAGCTCAGTTGGAAGTCGTCGGGACATGGAGGAAACGGCTGTGGGCCGTATATGGGAATTTACCTACAGTAAAAAGTTACCAGCGCTACGAATTGATCACGAATAAGTCATGTCAATTCGTTGTTTGGTAACTTTTTATTGAAAAGTTGGGGCGGCTGTTTAGTTTGTCCTGCGATGACCTAGGAAATTTCCTTCAGAGCATGCCGATGCATGCCATGGTCGGTTTGTGGTCTTTCAGGTTGGGCTGGAGCGACCGGTCATTTCGCAGGCCATTTCACTGGCGTAGCTGTCGGTCATGCCGGCGATGAAATCGATCATGCGCAGGTAGGCGTTGTGCAGTGAGCCTTGTGGGTCTGGGGCATGGTTGCCGAGCAGGTCCAGGACACGTCGGCTCTTGAAGGAGGGCGTGCGGCCTCCGTGCTGTTCCAGGGCGGCTGCGCAGAATGCGTTGAGGAGAATCTCCAGGGTGGTATAGGCGCCGATCTCGTGCAGCGTCTTGCGCTTGTCCTGGAAGATCTTCTTGCGCGCCATGTCCTTGGCCTGCAGCACGCAGCGTTTGGCCGGGCCGTGCATATGCTCGACCAAGTCGCCTGCCAGGCAACCGGCGAGCAGGGCCGGCTGCTGTTCGACGAAGGCCTGGGCGGCGGCATTGGTCAAATGCTCGATGGCCTTGCCGCGCAGGATCGCCAGCTTGCGTCGCCGCGAGTCGCCGGGCCCCAACTGACGGTAGGTGTCGGGGAGGTCGTCGCCGACCAGGTCGAGCAGCAAGGCCTCGACCTCGGCGTATTGCAGCAGCTCCATCTCCAGGCCGTCTTCCAGGTCGATCAGCGCGTAGCAGATATCGTCTGCCGCCTCCATCAGGTACACCAGTGGATGGCGTGCCCAGCGCTGCTCGTCCAGCTGTGGCAGGCCGAGCTTGCGGGTGATCTGTTGCAGCAGTGGCAGTTCGCTCTGGTAGCAGCCGAACTTGTGCTTCTTGTAGCCCAGGGCATCGGCGTGACGGGCGCTCCAGGGGTACTTCAGGTAGGTGCCCAGGGTGGCGTAGGTCAGCCGGGTGCCACCGTCGAACTGGTGGTACTCCAGTTGGGTCAGGACACGAAAACCTTGGGCGTTGCCTTCGAAGTTGAGGAAGTCGGCCCGTTCGTCGTCGCTCATGTCGTCCAGCCAGCCACGTCCAGCGGCCTGTTGGAACCAGTGGCGGATGGCATCTTCGCCGGAGTGGCCGAACGGCGGGTTGCCAATGTCGTGGGCCAGGCAGGCCGACTGCACGATCATGCCCAGGTCGCTGGGCTCGCACCAGTCAGGCAGGCTGTCGCGCAGGGGCTCGCCGACGCGCATGCCCAGGGAGCGGCCGACGCAACTGACTTCCAGCGAGTGGGTCAGGCGGGTGTGGATATGATCGTTGCTGGAGACCGGGTGGACCTGGGTCTTGCGCCCCAGGCGGCGGAACGCGCCAGAGAAGATGATGCGGTCGTGGTCCTTGTGGAAGGGGCTGCGCCCCAGTTCCTCGGGGCTGTACAGGGCTTTGCCCAGGCGTTCGCGGGTCAGCAGGGTATGCCAGTCCAAGGCTCGATCTCCCGTCAGGTGGACGCCATAGCTTCCCGTGTCGGGCGCGCCCGCGCAAGCGGCAGGCGCGACCGCTCAGCCGCGCCGGTTGTGCAGGAACAGGCGGACCAAGGGCACCAGGCTGCTGCCCAGGCGCACCAGGCGGCTGAGATTGCCGCTGCGCACGCCCTTGCCGGTGAGAAAGCCCAGCGCGACCACCGCGCCCAGGCCCCACAGCGGCGCATGCCGGATGCCCAGGCCATCTTGCAGCGAGCTGCCCATGCCACGCAGGCGCCTGACCGGCTCGACCAACTGCGCCGATTCGTGGCGGATCTCCTGGCGGTGCATTTCCAGGCGCAGGCGCAACAGTGCCTTGCGCAGTTCACGGGGATTACGGGTATTGGGGAGTTCAGGCAGGTTCATGGCAACAGGCGCTCCCTGTCCTTGGCAAGTTCCTCGAGGGTGGCGCTGAACGGCGACGATTCGTCGAACACCGCGGCCTTCAGACGCAACCCGCAGTACAGGGCGGCGACGCCATAGAACACGCACAGGCCAATGATGCCGGCCAGGCGATAACTGTCCCACAGCAGCACCAGGACCAGCCCGGACAGCGCGGTCAGCAGCAGCAAAGCGAACACCAGCGCCAGGCCGGCGAACAGCAGCAGGCTGAGGGTACGGGCTTTCTGCTCCTGCAGTTCGATGCCGAACAGCTCGACATGGCTGTGCAGCAGGCCGAGCAAGGCCGCGCCAAGGCGCTTGCCGGAAGCGCTGGTGCCCAGAGCGTCGTTTTCCATGGGAACTCCTCAGCGCCGATTGGCCAGCAGGCCGATCAGCAGGCCGACGCCGGCGGCGATGCCGATGGCCTGCCACGGATTCTCCTGCACGTACTGCTCGGCACTGCCGAGGGCCGCCTGGCCGCGCTGGCGTACCGAGTCCTGGGTCAGTTGCAGGGTCTCGCGGGCCTGGACCAGGCGGTCGTGGATCTGCTCGCGCAGTTCGTCGGCCTGGTCGCCGGCTAGGTTGGCGGTGTCGGCGAGCAGTTTCTCGGTATCGCGCACCAGGGCCTGGAAGTCAGCCATCAATATCTCTTGAGCAGTCTTTGCCGATTTGCTGGCCATGGGTCTCTCCCTGTGGATGTGTGTGGCTATTTCGAGTGATGGGGAAGAAGGAAGGTTCAGTGCCATCGCTGGTACGACCCTTGCTATCTCCCGGGGCGTGGCCGTGGGGTGTTGCGCCGAATGCGTGCGCTGGCCCGACGGATACCGATAAACCTTAACCCAATCCACGACAAACCCAAGAAAAACCACGCAGGCCTTGCCCGGCTCACCGAAACGGGGCGGGGCCATGGCACCGAATCGGTGCAAGGAGGTGGATTCTTGAACCGTCCTGGTGCCTTTTTCAGCAGGTCTGCCTCTTTCATGGAAAACATGCACAGCGCGATGGACTCCCTGGTCCATGGCTCCAATACCTTGTTCATTCTCATGGGCGCCATCCTGGTCCTGGCCATGCACGCGGGTTTCGCCTTCCTCGAAGTCGGTACCGTACGGCACAAGAACCAGGTCAATGCCTTGTCGAAGATCCTCAGCGACTTCGCGGTCTCGGCCCTGGTGTACTTCCTGCTCGGCTACTGGGTGGCCTATGGGGTGAACTTCTTCCAGCCGGCCGGCGAACTGGCTGCCGACCATGGCTATGCCCTGGTCAAGTGCTTCTTCCTGCTGACCTTCGCCGCGGCGATTCCGGCGATCATTTCCGGTGGCATCGCCGAGCGTGCCCGGTTCGTGCCGCAACTGTGCGCCACGGCCTTGATCGTGGCGCTGGTCTACCCGTTCTTCGAAGGCGTGGTGTGGAACGGCAACTTCGGCGTGCAGGGCTGGCTGCAGGCGCGCTTCGGGGCGCCGTTCCACGACTTCGCCGGCTCGGTGGTCGTGCATGCCATGGGCGGCTGGCTGGCGCTGGCGGCGGTGCTGTTGCTGGGCGCGCGCCGTGGCCGCTACCGTGAGGGCCGGCTGGTGGCGTTCGCACCGTCGAGCATTCCGTTCCTGGCCTTGGGGTCGTGGATCCTGATCATCGGCTGGTTCGGCTTCAACGTCATGAGCGCCCAGACCTTGCAGGGCGTCAGTGGACTGGTGGCGATCAATTCGCTGATGGCCATGGTCGGCGGGACCCTGGCTGCCTTGGCAGCCGGGCGCAACGACCCTGGCTTCCTGCACAACGGCCCGTTGGCCGGGTTGGTGGCCATCTGTGCCGGATCCGACCTGATGCATCCGCTCGGCGCCCTGGCCACCGGCCTGGTGGCGGGGGTGCTGTTCGTCTGGAGCTTCACCGCGGCGCAGAACCGCTGGAAGATCGACGATGTGCTGGGCGTCTGGCCTTTGCATGGCCTGTGCGGCGTCTGGGGCGGCATCGCCTGTGGCCTCTTCGGCCAGGCTGCGCTCGGCGGGCTGGGCGGTGTCAGCCTGGCCAGCCAGTTGGTCGGCAGCCTGGCGGGAGTGCTGGTGGCATTGCTGGGCGGCTTTGCCGTGTATGGCCTGATCAAGGCCGTGCCGGGGCTACGCCTGAGCCACGAGCAGGAGTTCCAGGGCGCCGACCTGTCGCTGCACCGCATCGGCGCCACCAGCCAGGATTGACGCAGGCCAGGTGCACGTGGCCCGGCATGGACCTAGAATGATCATCCCATTCCTTGCTGATGCGGGACCTGTCCATGCTGCCTGAATGCCAACTGTTCGGCACCCTGGGGTGCCATTTGTGCGAAGTGGCCGAAGCCTTGCTGATGCCTTTCGTCGAGCACGGCCTGCTGGTGGAGTTGGTCGATATCGCCGACAGCGAGGCGTTGTTCGAGCGCTATGGCCTGCGCATTCCCGTGCTGCGCCGTTGCGACACCGGTGCCGAGCTGGGCTGGCCGTTCGATGCGGAGCAGGTGGTGGCGTTCCTGAAGGGATGATTGCCGAGAGGGGAAGCGGTGCCCTCCTGCATGATCCGGCGCGCAGGGCGAAGATGCGAGGCCGACCGAGACAGGTCGGCCCCTTCAATCGTCCTGGAGTAGCTCTGCGATGCTCATCACCCCCCACTTCACCCTCGAGGAAATGACCGTTTCGCAAATCGCCGCGCGCGAAGGGCTGGACAATGCGCCCCCCGCGCAGGCCCTGGCCAACCTGGGCCTGCTGTGCCGGACACTCGAACAGGTGCGCGCGCTGTGCGGCGCCCCCATCATCGTCAGCAGTGGCTACCGCAGCCCGGCCGTCAACCGGCGCGTGGGTGGGGCATCCAATAGCGCCCACCTCAGTGGCCTGGCCGCTGACTTCACCGTGTTCGACCTCGCGCCCCGCGAGTTGGCCCTGCGTATCCGTGACAGCGACGTGGTGTTCGACCAGCTGATCCTCGAGTTCGACGGCTGGGTGCACCTGGCCGTATCGCGTGGCGCGCCGCGTCGCCAGGTGTTGACCATTCGCCGGGGCACGGGCTACCTCGCCGGGATCCGCTGAAGCCCAGGCCAATTGACGGCATACCGGTCACGTCCGTATGCTGTATATAAATACAGTATCAGGGTGAATCAATGCTCAACGTCGAGCAACTGAAGTACAGCGTCAACCGCATGTCCCCCGAGCGGGTCTGCGACGCCGTACTGGAGCTGCGCCTCGAAGGTCTGGTGACGGATGACCGGACGCCGTTCGGCAAGGTCCATTTCAACACCTGCTTCGCCGAGATCGAGGCGCTGTTCCAGCGTGCCGGTTACCATCGTCAGCTGGATGTGGTGGGGTACCAGGGTTTGGTCTATGCCCTCTACGATCCGGGGCGCTGGGATGCGGTGCAGGTCTTGCGCTGGCTGAAGGCACGCAGCGAGACGGCGGCCCGGGCTGGTTGAGCTGGCGGGCATGGAGGATAATGCCCGCCCTTGAGTTTGCGAGCCCTGCCATGACCGCGCCTTTCGACCCCGCCCACCAGCAAGCCAGTACGGTCTGCCTGCCACCAGGTCGCTGGGCGACGGTACTCGACTGCCTGTGCGATCGTTTCAAGGGCATCAGCCGCGAGCAGTGGCTCGACCGTTTTGCTCGTGGGCGCGTGCTGGATGCCGCAGGGCAGGCGATTCCGGTGGACATGCCCTATCGCCAGGGCATGCGCCTGCACTACTTTCGCGAGGTGCCCAACGAGAAGCCGATCCCGGTGCAGGAAACGATCCTGCATGTGGACGAGCATCTGGTGGTGGCCGACAAACCGCATTTCCTGCCGGTCACCCCGACCGGTGAGTATGTCGAGCAGACCTTGCTGCGTCGCCTGATCCGTCGCTTGGGCAACCCGCACCTGGTGCCGCTGCACCGTATCGACCGGCATACCGCCGGGCTCGTGCTGTTTTCCGCCAACCCACACAGCCGCAGTGCCTACCAGCGGCTGTTTCCCGAACGGCGCATCGACAAGCGCTACCAGGCGATCGCCGCGGCGCTGCCCGAGCGTGAGTTTCCCCTGGTGCACCGTAGCCGCCTGGTGCATGGCGAGCCCTTTTTTCGAATGCAGGAAGTGGCGGGGCAGCCCAACAGCGAAACCCTGGCCGAGGTCCTGGAGAAGAATGGCGAGCTGTGGCGCTACGGCCTCTCGCCGGTGACTGGCAAGACGCACCAGTTGCGGGTACATATGGCGGCGCTGGGCGCGGCGATCTGCAACGACCCGTTCTACCCGGCGCTGTGCGAGGTGCAGGATGACTACCAGCGGCCACTGAAGCTGCTGGCGCAAGGGTTGCGGTTCGAGGATCCACTGACAGGGGAGGTGCGCTGCTTCGAGAGTCGCCTGTCGCTGGAGTGGTGAGGAGGGGAGCCAAGGGCTGCAAAGCACCCTTTGACTGAGTGACATTGGGGCTGCTTTGCAGCCCCAGGTGACAACGACCGGCGATAAAGGCCAGCGCCTCAGCGGTTGAAGCGCTCCACCAGGGAATACTGGCTGCCCGCCGTGCTGGTCAGCTCTTCGCTGAGCAGTGCCGAGCGCTGGGCCTGTTCGGCGGTCTGGTCGGCCAGGTCGGCGATGGTGCTGATGTTGCGGCTGATCTCGTCGGCCACCGCGGTCTGCTCCTCGGTCGCCGCGGCGATCTGGGTGGCCATGTCGGTGATGTTGGCCACCGCTTCGCTGATGCCCGCCAGCGCCTGGTCGGCTTCCATGACCCGCTCCACGCCTTCCTGGGCCTGGCGGTGGCCGTTTTCCATGGTCTGTACGGCGTTGTTGGCGGTCTGCTGCAGCTTGGCGATCAGGTTGTGGATCTGCCCGGTGGACTCGGCGGTGCGCTGGGCCAGTTGGCGTACCTCGTCGGCGACCACGGCGAAGCCTCGGCCCATCTCACCGGCGCGCGCCGCCTCGATGGCGGCGTTGAGGGCCAGCAGGTTGGTCTGGTCGGCGATCCCCTTGATCACATCCACCACGCCACCGATCTCGTCGCTGTCCTTGGCCAGCTGAGTGACGGTCTGGCCGGTTTCGCCGACGGCTGCCGACAGGCGCTCGATGGCCTCGCGGGTCTCCCCAGCGATGTGCCGGCCCTGGCTGGTCAGGCGGTTGGCTTCCTGGGTGGCATCGGCGGTGCGCTGGACGTGATTGGCCACTTCCTGGGTGGTGGCTGCCATCTGGTTGACCGCGGCAGCGACCTGCTCGGTTTCCACTCGCTGGCGTTCCAGGCCCGTGGAACTCTGGTGGGCCAGGGCATCGGACTGGCGCGCCTGGTCGCTGAGGTGCTCGGCGCTGTCCTGCAGGCGAGTCAGGCAGGTCTTCAGGCGCGCGTCTTGGCTGAGCATGGCCATTTCCAGACGGGCCTGCACGCCACGGCTGTCGGTGTACATCTGCGCGATCAGCGGGTCGGAGGTGGTCTGTTCGGCCAGGCGCAGCAGGCGCTTGAGGCCGCGTTGCTGCCAGGTCAGGCCGAGCAGGCCGAGCGGTACCGACAGGCCCGCGGCCAAGGCGAAGCCCCAGGAGTGGCCGAGCCAGTTGCCGATCAGGAAACCGACCTGGCTGACCAGGATGAACGGCAGCCAGTCCTGCAGCACCGGCAGCCACTTGTCACGCCGTGGTACTGCCGGCTTGCCTTGGTTGATGCGCTGGTACAGTGCCTCGGCGCGGCGGATCTGCTCGGCGGTGGGCTTGATTCGCACCGACTCGTAGCCGATCACCTGGTTGTTGTCGAAGATCGGCGTGACATAGGCGTTGACCCAGTAGTGATCGCCCGACTTGCAGCGGTTCTTGACGATGCCCATCCACGGCAAGCCCTGCTTGAGGGTCTGCCACATGTGGGCGAAAACCGCCGGGGGCACGTCGGGATGGCGGACCAGGTTATGGGGCGCGCCCGTCAGTTCCTCGCGGGAGAAACCGCTGATGTCGATGAAGGCATCATTGCAATAGGTGATCACACCCTTGGCATTGGTGGTGGAGATCAACCGTTGTTGGGCAGGGAAGGTCCGTTCTCTCTGGGTAATCGGCTGGTTGTTACGCATGGGCAGTCAATCCGCAAGGCTTTCGACAGGTATCGGCAAGCCGGTGATTTTATTGAATGGATACTTAAATTCGCTTGACCTGGCTCAATGAGCACAGGGCGCGCCTGGGTTAAAGGATCTGGCGATTTCACGTAAGTTGCCGTCAGGTTTGCGTTTTTTTAACGATTTATGACGGCTTGGTCCGATCATGACTGATTGTTCGGAGAAGGGCTAGCGGCGAATGGGGGAGGGGAAGGTTGCCGTTGGCCTTGCAGGAGCGGTCAGGCGCCCCGGCAAGGCCGCTCCTGCAAGTGCCTCCGTGCTTCAGGCCGCAATCAGCTGGCGCAGCACATAGTGCAGGATCCCTCCGGCCTTGAAGTACTCCACTTCATTGAGGGTATCGATCCGGCATAGCACCTCGATCTGTTGCTGCTGGCCATCCTCGCGGGTGATGCGCAGCGGCAGGCTCATGCCTGGGCGTAGCTGCGCGCCGGACAGCCCCAGCACATCGATGCGCTCCTTGCCGGTCAGGCCCAGGGTCTTGCGGCTTTCCCCGGCCTTGAACTGCAGCGCCAGCACGCCCATGCCCACCAGGTTGGAGCGGTGGATACGCTCGAAGCTCTCGGCCAGCACTGCCTTGACCCCCAGCAGGTTGGTACCTTTGGCCGCCCAGTCACGGCTGGAGCCGGTGCCGTACTCCTGGCCGGCGATCACCACCAGCGGTGTGCCTTCGTCCTGGTAGCGCATGGCCGCGTCGTAGATCGACAGCTTCTCGCCACTGGGCACGTGCAGGGTGTTGCCGCCTTCCTCGCCACCGAGCATCTCGTTGCGGATGCGGATGTTGGCGAAGGTGCCGCGCATCATCACTTGGTGGTTGCCGCGGCGCGAGCCGTAGGAGTTGAAGTCGCGTGGCTCCACGCCCTGGCTGCGCAGGTAGCGGCCGGCAGGGCTGTCGGCCTTGATGTTGCCAGCCGGGGAGATGTGGTCGGTGGTCACCGAATCGCCGAGCAGGGCGAGGATGCGGGCCCCCTGGATATCGTCGATCTGCGGCAAGGGGCCGGCGATGTCGTCGAAGAACGGCGGGTGCTGGATGTAGGTGGAATCGTCCTGCCACACATAGGTGGCCGCCTGCGGCACTTCGATGGCCTGCCATTGGGCATCGCCAGCGAAGACCTCGGCGTATTCCTTGTGGAACATGGCGGTATCGACCTTGGCCACGGCATCGGCGATTTCCTGCTGGCTGGGCCAGATGTCGCGCAGGTAGACCGGCTGGCCATCGGTACCGGTCCCCAAGGGATCGCAGGTCAGGTCCAGGCGCACGCTGCCGGCCAGGGCATAGGCCACCACCAAGGGCGGCGAGGCCAGCCAGTTGGTCTTGACCAACGGGTGCACGCGGCCTTCGAAGTTGCGGTTGCCCGAGAGCACCGAGGCGACGGTCAGGTCGGCGCTGCCGATGGCTTTCTCGATGGCTTCGTCCAGCGGGCCGGAGTTGCCGATGCAGGTGGTGCAGCCATAGCCGACCAGGTCGAAACCGAGCTGGTCGAGGTAGGGCGTGAGGCCGGCGGCCTTGAAGTAGTCGGTGACCACCTTGGAGCCTGGCGCCAGCGAGCTCTTCACCCAGGGCTTGCGCTTGAGGCCCTTTTCCAGGGCTTTCTTCGCCACCAGGCCGGCCGCCATCATCACGCTGGGGTTGGAGGTATTGGTACAGGAGGTGATGGCGGCGATCACCACGGCGCCGTCGCGCAGGGTGTGGGTCTGGCCGTCATGGGTGTAGTCGACCTCGCCGGCCTGGTCGGCATTGCCTACCGCCACGCCGCCGCCACCTTCGCTTTCCAGCCGGCTGACTTCCTTGGCCAAGGGCCTGGGTTGCAGTTCGATGAAGCCGTCGAAGGCCTGGCGCACCTGGGACAGGGCGACCCGGTCCTGCGGGCGCTTGGGCCCGGCCAGGCTGGCCTCGACGTCGTGCATGTCCAGCGCCAGGGTGTCGCTGAACAGCGGCTCCTGGCCTGGCAGGCGCCAGAGGCCCTGCGCCTTGCAGTAGGCCTCGACCAGTTGCACCGTCTCCTCGGCCCGGCCCGACAAGCGCAGGTAGTCGAGGGTCACCTGGTCGACCGGGAAGAAACCGCAGGTGGCACCGTATTCCGGTGCCATGTTGGCAATGGTGGCGCGGTCGGCCAGGGGCAGGTCGGCCAGGCCATCGCCGTAGAACTCGACGAACTTGCCCACCACGCCTTTCTTGCGCAGCATCTGCGTGACCGTCAGCACCAGGTCGGTGGCGGTGATGCCTTCGCGCAGCTTGCCGGTCAGCTTGAAGCCGATCACCTCGGGGATCAGCATCGATACCGGCTGGCCGAGCATGGCCGCCTCCGCCTCGATGCCGCCCACGCCCCAGCCGAGCACGCCGAGGCCATTGATCATGGTGGTGTGCGAGTCGGTGCCGACCAAGGTGTCGGGGAAGGCATAGGTGCGGCCGTCTTCCTCACCGGTCCACACCGTGCGGCCCAGGTATTCCAGGTTGACCTGGTGGCAGATGCCGGTGCCTGGCGGCACCACGCGGAAGTTGTCGAAGGCGCTCTGGCCCCAGCGCAGGAAGGCGTAGCGCTCGCCATTGCGCTGCATCTCGATGTCGACGTTCTGGGCGAAGGCCTGGGGGCTCGCGTAGCGATCGACCATCACCGAGTGGTCGATCACCAGGTCCACCGGCGACAATGGGTTGATCCGCTGCGGGTCGCCACCGGCCTTGGCCATGGCGGCGCGCATGGCGGCCAGGTCGACCACTGCGGGCACCCCGGTGAAGTCCTGCATCAGCACCCGCGCCGGGCGGTACTGGATCTCGCGATCAGAGCGACGCTCGCCGAGCCACTGGGCCAGGGCGCGCAGGTCGTCGCCGGTGACGGTCTTGCCGTCCTCCCAGCGCAGCAGGTTCTCCAGCAGCACCTTGAGCGACATGGGCAGGCGCTCGAGGTCGCCGAGTTGGCGGGCGGCTTCGGCGAGGCTGAAATAATGGTAGGTACGGCCGGCCGCCGTAAGGGTCTTGAGGGTCTTCAGGCTATCGAGCGAGGGCATTGCCAACTCCTTCTGCGCCGGTGCCCGGTACCTTCGGTGGTGCGTGCGGTTGATTCGCGTACTCAAGTCCTGGCGCTGAAATCGAATGCGCGAACCCGCCACACAGACCACGGGATACCGGTGTCACCGCTCTGTGGTGGTCCGCACGGCACGGACCTGGCTGAATGGTCAGGGTAGACCGAATTGCCGGACCTGACCTTGTTCTGGACCGGTGGGGCATGTCGCCGGTTCCGATCTTCCTTTATCATCGCCGCCCTGCCGGCGCCTGCCTTGCGCCGGATCAAGGCTGGCGGTGCACGCCAGCGACGTGGAGTGAGAGATGAATATCCTGTTCATGCATTGCCGGCCCGGCTTCGAGGGCGAGGTTTGCGCCGAGATCAGCGAACACGCCGCCCGCCTGGGTGTCGCGGGCTATGCCCGGGGCAAGCCGCAGAGCGCCTGTGCCGAGTTCGTCTGCACCGAGCCGGACGGCGCCGCGCGCCTGATGCGTGAACTGCGCTTCGAGCAGTTGATCTTTCCGCGCCAGTGGGCCCGGGGCGAGTTCGTCGAGTTGCCCGAGAGCGAGCGCATCGGCGTGCTGCTCGAGCACCTGGCCGAGCATCCGGTGTACGGCAGCCTGTGGCTGGAGGTGCTTGACAGCAACGAGGGCAAGGCGCTCTCGACCTTTTGCCGCAAGTTCGAGGTGCCGCTGCGCAAGGCCCTGGAAAAGGCTGGCCGCCTGGTCGAGGGCGCCGGGCGACCGCGCCTGCTGCTGACCTTCATCAGTGGCCGGCGGGTGTTCGTCGGCCTGGCCGAGGCGAACAATTCGGCGCTCTGGCCCATGGGCATTCCGCGCCTGAAGTTCCCCCGCGAGGCGCCCAGCCGCTCGACCCTCAAGCTGGAGGAGGCCTGGCACCAGTTCATCCCGCGCGAGCAATGGGAGCAGCGCCTGAACGACGACATGACCGGTGTCGACCTGGGGGCCTCGCCCGGTGGCTGGACCTACCAGTTGGTTCGGCGCGGCATGCTGGTAACGGCCATCGACAACGGCCCGATGGCCGAGAGCCTGATGGACACTGGCCTGGTCCAGCACCTGATGGCCGACGGTTTCACCTGGCAGCCGAAGCAGACGGTGGACTGGATGGTCTGCGACATCGTCGAGAAGCCTGCGCGCACCGCAGCGCTGATCGAGACCTGGCTGGGCGAGGGGTTGTGCCGCGAGGCGGTGGTCAACCTCAAGTTGCCGATGAAGCAGCGCTATGCCGAGGTACGCCGCCTGCTCGAACGTATCGAGGCCGGCTTCAAGGCACGCAAGGTCAAGGTGTCGATCGCCTGCAAGCAGCTGTACCACGACCGCGAGGAGGTCACCTGCCACCTGCGCCGGCTGGACCTCAAGCCACGCTGAGGCGGCTGGCTGGCGGCCGCTGCCCGGGCGAATGTGCCCGGGCGCTTGGAGCGCGCGGCCCGATGCGCGACAATGCCCCCATCATTTGTGGAGCACCCCATGACCGAATTCACCCCTGACGCCATCCTCGACGCCACCGGCCTGAACTGCCCGGAGCCGGTGATGATGCTGCACCAGCACGTCCGTGACCTGGCGGCCGGCGGCCTGCTCAAGGTCATCGCCACCGACCCCTCGACCCGCCGCGACATCCCCAAGTTCTGCAACTTCCTCGGCCATGAGCTGCTCGAGCAAGAGGAACAGGCCGGCACCTACCTGTACTGGATCCGCAAGAAGGCCGATTGAGCCCGCTGGATCGTGCCTGGCATAGCGCCTACACTGCGTGCCCCTGACAGGAGAGCGCCATGCTGATAGTTGCCGACGAGAATATCCCGCTGCTCGATGCCTTCTTTGCCGGTTTCGGCGAGATTCGCCGTTACCCCGGACGCAGCATCGACGCGGCCTGCGTCAAGGACGCCGATGTATTGCTGGTGCGCTCGGTAACCCAGGTCGACCGGCAACTGCTCGCGGGCAGCCAGGTGCGTTTCGTCGGCACTTGCACCATCGGCACCGACCACCTGGACCTGGACTACTTCGCCGAAGCCGGTATCCACTGGAGCAGCGCCCCGGGCTGCAACGCCCGGGGGGTGGTGGACTACGTGCTGGGCAGCCTGCTGACCCTGGCGGAGCTGGATGGCGTGGACCTGGCCAAGCGGGTCTACGGCGTGGTTGGTGCGGGGCAGGTCGGGGAGCGCCTGGTGCGGGTGCTGCACGGCCTGGGCTGGAAGGTGCTGGTCTGCGACCCGTTGCGCCAGGCCCGTGAGGGTGGCGATTTCGTCAGCCTCGAGACGATCCTCGAACAGTGCGATGCGATCAGCCTGCATACGCCGTTGCAGCGCGAGGGCGCACACCCCACCTGGCACCTGCTGGGCGCGGGGCAACTGGCGCGCCTGCGTGCGGGGGCCTGGTTGATCAATGCCAGCCGCGGTCCGGTGGTGGACAACCAGGCCCTGCGCGAGTTGCTGCTGGAGCGCGAAGACGTGCATGCGGTGCTGGATGTCTGGGAGGGCGAACCCCAGGTGGACCTGGTCCTGGCCGACCTGTGTACCCTGGCTACCCCGCATATCGCCGGTTACAGCCTGGATGGCAAGCAGCGTGGCACGGCGCAGATCTACCAGGCGTTCTGCCGCTGGCGGGGTGAGCCGGAGCAGGTGCAGTTGGCCGACCTGCTGCCGGCGCCGGCTCTGGCGCGGCTCGACCTGGATGCCGACGCGGATCCGGCCTGGGCCTTGGCGACCCTGTGCCGGGCGGTGTACGACCCTCGGCGCGACGACGCCGATTTTCGCCGCAGCCTCAGTGATGTTCCGGCCGAGCAGCGCGCGGCCTTCGACCTGCTGCGCAAGCATTACCCGCAGCGGCGCGAGATCGAGGGGCTGAAGGTGCACCTGAACGGCGATGCGCCACAGTTGGCGCAGGTGGTCAGTGCCTTGGGGGGCGTGCTGGTCTAGGGGGATGGGCTGCGACGCAGCCCCACGATGGTGCCCCTGAAAAGCAAAAACCCGGCGCAAGCGCCGGGTTGTAAGGGATTCGTTGCCTTCAGGCCTTGCGCACGGGTTCTTCCCGGCTCTTTTCCAGGTCCTTGCAGGCCTTCTGGATCATCTGCTCGGTGATCGGGATTTCACGGCCCTGGGCGTCGATGATCGAGCCGCAGACCTGGGATTGCGGTTGGTTCGTGGTCTTGGGCGTATCGCTGCTATGCTGCAAGCTCATTTCCTGTCTCCTCATCAGGTTCAAGCTCAGGGTAAACCACTTGCCGTGACTAGCCTGTGACAGCTCCCTGGGCGTCACGACAGGGACAGTCCAACAGAAAGCGCGGCAAAGCTCCAGAGGCACGTTAGAACGAAAGGGTATAGCAACCTTGGCCATCGCCTCGCCGCTGCGCTGTGGTCCTCATTGCGATACCGGGAGGCTGGCCACGGTTCCCCGTGAGCGGATGAGTGGTAGTCTGCTGCCCCCTAGCTGTGAATGGACACCTTCATGCCCGAGCCGGTTTCCTCCCGCCAGCGCCGCGCCCTGCGCCTGGGCTGGCGGTTCATCCGTCCGTACCGCAGGCAGGTAGCGCTGGCCTTGCTGGCACTGGTCGTGACCGCCGCCATCACCCTGTCGATGGGACAGGGCATCCGCCTGCTGGTGGACCAGGGGTTCATGACCCGCTCCCCACACCAGCTCAACCAGGCCATCGGCTTGTTCCTGCTGCTGGTGCTGGCCCTGGCGGTAGGGACCTTCAGCCGCTTCTACCTGGTGTCGTGGATCGGCGAACGCTGCGTGGCGGATATCCGCAAGGCGGTATTCGATCACCTGGTCGGCCTGCACCCGGGGTTCTTCGAGGACAACCGCAGCTCGGAGATCCAGTCGCGGCTGACCGCCGACACCACCTTGCTGCAATCGGTGATCGGCTCGTCACTGTCGATGTTCCTGCGCAACGCTTTGATGGTGGTCGGCGGGGTGGTGCTGTTGTTCGTCACCAACCCCAAGCTCACCAGCATCGTGGTGCTGGCGCTGCCCTTGGTGTTGGCGCCGATCCTGCTGTTCGGTCGGCGAGTGCGCAGCCTGTCGCGGCAGAGCCAGGACCGGGTTGCCGACGTGGGCAGCCACGTGGCCGAGGCCCTGGGGCAGATCAAGACGGTGCAGGCCTACAACCATCAGGCGCGGGACCGCGAGCTGTTCGCCGGCACCGTGGAAGCGGCGTTCGCCGTGGCGCGACGGCGCATTGCCCAGCGCGCATGGCTGATCACCCTGGTGATCGTGCTGGTGCTCGGTGCGGTGGGGGTGATGCTCTGGGTCGGCGGCATGGATGTCATCGCCGGGCGCATCTCCGGTGGCGAACTGGCGGCCTTCGTGTTCTACAGCCTGATCGTCGGCAGTGCCTTCGGCACCCTCAGCGAGGTGATCGGCGAGTTGCAACGAGCGGCCGGCGCCGCCGAGCGCATCGCCGAGCTGCTGGCGGCGCGCAGCGCCATCCTGGCCCCCGTCGAGCCTGCCGTGCTGCCGAGCGGGCGGGCCAAGGGGCGTATCGAGCTGCAGGATATCCATTTTGCCTATCCGTCGCGGCCGACGGTCGCGGCCATCGATGGCCTGAGCCTGACCATCGAGCCTGGGCAGACCGTGGCGCTGGTGGGGCCTTCCGGTGCGGGCAAGTCGACCCTGTTCGACCTGTTGCTGCGCTTCTACGACCCCCAGCAGGGGCGCATCCTGCTCGACGGCCAGGCGATCGCCGAGCTGGCCCCGGACGAGCTGCGTCGGCAGTTCGCCCTGGTGGCGCAGAACCCGGCGTTGCTGCGTGGCACGGTGGAGGCCAACATCCGTTATGGCCGGCCCGAGGCCAGCCTGGCGCAGGTCGAGGCAGCGGCGCGCAGCGCCCATGCCCATGAGTTCATCCAGCAATTGCCCCAGGGGTACCAGACCCTGCTGGGGGAGGGTGGCATCGGCTTGTCCGGCGGCCAGCGCCAGCGCCTGGCGATCGCCCGCGCGCTGCTGGTGGATGCGCCGATCCTGCTACTCGACGAGGCCACCAGCGCCCTCGATGCCCAGAGCGAGCACCTGGTCCAGCAGGCATTGCCCGGCCTTATGGCGGGCCGGACCACGCTGGTGATCGCCCACCGCCTGGCCACGGTGCAGCATGCCGACCGCATCGCGGTGATCGACAAGGGCCGCTTGGCGGCGATCGGCAACCATCGTCAATTGATCGAGGAAAGCCCGCTCTATGCAAGGTTGGCTGCCCTGCAGTTCAGTTCGGCGTGAAGAGTGGGGCAAGCTTCACGCCGCAAGCTGTAAGTAAGAGCGGGCGGCGCTCAGGCATGACACCCTGCGCCGATCAGCTTGAAGCTTGGAGCTTGAATGGGGGAAATCCGCCATTTGCTGGACAAACGCCCGCTGCAGGTGGCGGATTGTCGCCAGCAAAACTGCCAATCTTCGGGTGCGACCATGCGCCTCAGCTATTAGCCATTGGTCTTGGTGGAGCTGGCACGGCTTGTGCTTTGGCGCGGGCTGGGCTTAGTGCCCGAGGCGATCGTGCCCCGAACCATCGAAACCCCATTCGCCGACCCTGCGATCTTGCTGGCCAACTGCCGCAAGACGCCACTCGCCTCGAGTGCCGGTCGTGCGGGCGAGAACAACAACCGGGCGTGCACACCGGGGGCAACGAGATGCCAACCACTTCACTTCAATTGGATTGAGCTATGAAAAAAATCCTGCTGACGCTCCTGTGCCTGAGCGTCATCGGCTGTTCCAAGCCCGGCGAGCCGGAAAAGTCCGTCGATGTCCTGCTGATCGGCGGCGGTATCATGAGCGCGAGCCTGGGGACCTACCTCACCGAGCTGGAGCCGAACTGGACGGTCGACGTCTACGAACGCATGGACCAGGTCGCCGAGGAAAGCTCCAATGCCTGGAACAACGCCGGCACCGGTCACTCCGCCTTCTGCGAGCTGAACTACACCAGCGAAGGCAAGGACGGCAAGATCGACATCAGCAAGGCGGTCAACGTCAACGAGCAGTTCGAGGTCTCCAAGCAGTTCTGGGCCTACCAGGTCGAGCAGGGTGTGCTGAGCAACCCGAAGTCGTTCATCAACAATGTGCCGCACATGAGCTTCGTCTGGGGTGACGAGAACGTCGCGTTCCTGCACAAGCGTGTCGAGGCCCTGCGGCACAGTTCGCTGTTCCGTGGCATGGAGATCTCCGAGGACCACGAGCAGATTCGCAAGTGGGTGCCGATCGTGATGGAGGGCCGTTCGCCCGAGCAAAAGGTCGCCGCGACCCGCATGGCCATTGGTACCGACGTCAACTTCGGCGAGATCACCCGCCAGTTGTTCGCTTCCATGGCCCGCAACCCGAACGTCAAGCTGCACCTGCGTCACGAAGTGCGTGACATCGTGCGCAATGATGACGGCAGCTGGAACGTGGTGGTAGCGGACCTTGCCAAGGGTGGCAAGGAAGCCCGCGTCAAGGCCAAGTTCGTGTTCATCGGCGCCGGTGGCGGCGCGCTGAAGCTGCTGCAGAAGTCCGGTATCCCTGAAGCCGAGGGCTACGCCGGTTTCCCAGTCGGTGGCCAGTTCCTGATGACCGACAACCCCGACATTGTCGCCCGCCACAAGGCCAAGCTGTACGGCAAGGCTTCGGTCGGCGCACCGCCCATGTCGGTCCCGCACCTGGATACCCGTGTCATCGACGGCAAGGAAGTGCTGCTGTTCGGCCCATTCGCGACCTTCTCGACCAAGTACCTGAAGAACGGCTCGCTGCTGGACATGTTCGCCTCGCTGACCACCCATAACATCAGCCCGATGATCAATGCCGGCATCGACAACTTCGACCTGAGCACCTACCTGATGGGCCAACTGATGCTCAGCTTCGACGACCGCATGGATGCCCTGCGCGAGTATTTCCCCAACGCCCAGAACCAGGACTGGAAACTGCTGCAGGCCGGCCAGCGCGTGCAGGTGATCAAGAAGGACCCTGAGCACGGCGGCATCCTGCAGTTCGGCACCGAGGTGGTGGCCTCCCAGGACGGCACCATCGCCGCGCTGCTGGGCGCTTCGCCAGGCGCTTCGACGGCTGCGCCGATCATGCTGACGGTGCTGGAGAAGACCTTCAAGGACCGCATCAAGACCCCGGAATGGCAGGCCAGGCTGAAGGAGATCGTGCCGACGTATGGCCAGAAGCTGAACAACGACCTCGAGCTGACCAACAAGACGCGTGAGTGGAGCCATTCGCGCCTGCAACTGCTGCACGTTCCGGTGCTGCCGGAGGAAGTGGCTGCGGTGCAGTAAATTGAAGCATGCACCGCGGGGCAATGCTGTTGCTCACGCCATGGGGCTGCTTTGCAGCCCATCGTCGGCAAGCCGGCGATGGGGCGCGAAGCGGCCCCCAATGGCCGCAGTAAAAGAGCCTTTTTCCAGGCACAACAAAAAGCCCGCTCAAGGCGGGCTTCTTGCAGTTTCGAGGAATTTGGTCGGAGAGACAGGATTCGAACCTGCGGCCTTCTCGTCCCGAACGAGACGCGCTACCTGGCTGCGCTACACTCCGATGACCGAAATCCTACTGCATACCCTTTTCGAACGCAACCCCTTGTTGCAAAAAGGAGCTTTGCCAAAAAGGGGAGGCGAAATCACAGCTCTTTGACGGTCCGGATCTGGTCTTTGTTGACGCGGGTACGCTTGCCGTCGAGCTGTTCGAATTCGTAGAAGCCGGAGTCTTCGTCATAGGAAGGGGTGTCCACTGCCTGGATCTCGCGGCCGTCGTTCAGGGTAATGACGGTTGGCGATGCGCAGCCGGCGAGGGCGCCCAGGCCCAGGGCGAGCAGGAAAGCGGGAAGGGTCCGTTGGATCATCGTGTTTCTCCAGTGCAATGGTGCTTGATGCCAGTTAAGACGCAAGGTGTCTGCGCAAGTTCCTTGCAAAGTGCAGCATAGCGGCAAAGGTGGGGCATTGATGGAGAACAATAGCCTGTCGTCCTGGGGCGCGCTTGCCCCCCGAATCTCAAGAACGGCGCGGCCCCTGGGAGCTGGCTTGTCGGCGATGGGCTGACAAATCCCAGTTGCCCCCTGCATAGCCACGCAGCGCAGCCTGCGACGGCCCACCCTGTGATATAACAACCGCCATCACCCACCGCTGCGACGGATCTCCATGAAAGCCAAGGCAGATACCCCCTTCGTGCCGCTGAACATCGCCGTGCTGACGGTCAGCGACACCCGTACTTTCGAAACCGATACTTCCGGCCAGTTGTTCGTCGACCGGCTCACCGCCGCCGGCCACCGATTGGCCGCGCGGGTACTGCTCAAGGATGATCTGTACAAGATCCGCGCCCAGGTCGCCACCTGGATCGCCGATGACCAGGTGCAGGTAGTGCTGATCACCGGCGGTACCGGCTTCACCGGCCGCGACAGCACGCCGGAAGCCGTGGCCTGCCTGCTGGACAAGCAGGTCGAGGGCTTCGGCGAGCTGTTCCGGCAGATCTCCGTGGCCGACATCGGCACCTCCACCGTGCAGTCCCGTGCCCTGGCAGGCCTGGCCAACGGTACCCTGGTGTGCTGCCTGCCGGGCTCGACCAATGCCGTGCGTACCGGCTGGGATGGCATCCTCGCCGAACAGCTCGATGCCCGTCACCGGCCCTGCAACTTCGTCCCCCACCTGAAGCAGGCAGCGGCCTGTGACAGCCGTGGTTGAGGGTATGCAGGCCCGGCCGCTGATGCCGGTGGAAGAAGCCCTGGAGCGGCTGCTGGCGCTGGCCGAGGCCGCGCCGATCCGTGACACCGAGGACGTGGCCCTGGCTGACGCCGAGGGCCGGGTGCTGGCCCGTGACCTGGTGGCCAGCCTCGACCTGCCGCCATGGCCGAACAGTGCCATGGATGGCTATGCCCTGCGCCTGGCCGACTGGCAGGGCGAGCCTCTGGCGGTGAGCCAGCGTATCTTCGCCGGCCACGCACCCGCGCCGCTGCAGCCGGGCACCTGCGCCCGGATCTTCACCGGCGCGCCACTGCCCGAAGGCGCCGACTGCGTCGAGATGCAGGAAAACGTCGAGGTCCTCGAGGATGGCCGGGTACGCTTGCTCGAGCCGTTGCAGGTCGGCCAGAACGTTCGCCCGCAGGGCCAGGAAACCCGGGTGGGCGAGCAAGTGATGGCCACGGGTACGCGCCTGGGGCCGATCGAGCTGGGCCTGGCCGCGACCCTGGGTCATGCCAGGCTCGAGGTGGTACGCAGGGTGCGGGTGGCCGTGCTGTCCACCGGGGACGAGCTGGTCGAGCCCGGCCTGCCGTTGGGGCCGGGGCAGATCTACAACAGCAATCGCCGCCTGCTGGCCAGCTGGTTGCAGCGCCTGGGCTGCGAGGTGGTGGATGTGGGCATCCTCGCCGACGACCTGCAACGAACCCGCGAATGCCTGGCCGGGCTGGGCGATGTCGACCTGATCCTGTCCACGGGCGGCGTTTCGGTGGGCGAGGCCGACTACCTGGGAATGGCCTTGCGCGAAGCTGGTGAACTGGCCCTCTGGAAGCTGGCGATCAAGCCGGGCAAGCCGCTGACGTTCGGGCATTTTCGTGGCGTGCCGGTCATCGGCCTGCCGGGCAACCCGGCGTCGACCCTGGTGACCTTCGGCTTGTTGACCCGGCCCTACCTGTTGCGCCGCCAGGGCGTGACCCAGGTCGCGCCACTGCGTTTCGACATGCCGGCAGGATTCGACTGGCCCCGCCCAGGCACGCGCCGCGAATACCTGCGGGCGCGGATCGAGCAAGGCCAGGTGCGCATCTACAAGAACCAGAGCTCTGGCGTGCTGCGCAGCGCGGCCTGGGCCGAGGGGCTGGTGGAAGTGCGCGAAGGCACCACGCCGCGCCAGGGCGACAGCGTGTCGTTCATTCCCTTCAGCGAGCTACTTGGCTGAGCGGCCGAGCAACACGTCGCCCAGGGACGCGGCCTGCGCCGGTGCCAACTGGCGCAGGCGCATGTGCACGTTCTCCAGTTGCTGGGCCGCGACGCTCCAGTCGTGGCGTTGGCGGGCGAACTGGCGGCCGGCCTCGCCCAACTGGCACATGCGCCAGGGCTGGTTGAGCAGTTGGGTGATCAGCAGGGCGAGCTGACCACCCTCGTCACTGCCCAGGTAGTGCTCGCCGTTGTTGACCGCAAGGCCGGACGCGCCCTTGTGGGTGGTGATCACCGGCAGCCCGGCGGCCATCGCCTCGAGGATCTTCACCTTCGAGCCACCGGCGTAGCGCAGCGGCGCGAAGAACAGCGCCGAACGTCGTTGTAGCTCGCGCAGGTCGGGGCGATAGCCGATCCATTCGATGCGCGGATCGTTCCAGTGCAGTTTCCAGCTGGGCGGCAGGGCATGCCCGGCAATGGCCAGGCGTACTGCCGGGTTGCTCATCCATACCTGGGGCAGGATCTCCTCCAGCGCCCATTCGATGGCTTCCAGGTTGGCGCCATACTCGAAGTTACCGACGAACAGCAGGCGCTGGCTGTGAAAGGCCGGGCACACCGCCTGGTAGTAGTCGCAATCGACGCCATTGACCACCACGTTCACCCGGCGCCCGCTGATCTGGCTGATCAATTCGGCATCATGGGCGCTGACTGCCACTACCTCGCTGGGCTGGCGCAGTACCCGCTGTTCCCAGCGCCGATAGCGCCAGCGGTCGAAGGCATTGAGCGGCCGTAGCCACAGCGGCAATCGGTCGTGGCAGGCGACGCCCATCACCGATTCGAGGGTGTGCTCACTGAGCATGTAGGGCAGGCCACGGGCCTGCAGGGCTTTCTCGAAGGGCTGGAAGCTGTAGCTGTGTTCGATCTGGATCACGTCCCAGGGCTCGTCCAGCAGTTGCTCGAAGCGGTGTCGCAGGCACGGCGCCAGGCCATGGATGATGGCCCGCATGGGGTAGTCGATGATCGGCGAGGCCAGCAGGTTGAGCGGGCTGTGCAGTGGCCGCCTGGGGAGCACGACCAGGCGCTCGACCAGGGGCTCCAGGGCCTCGCGGGCGGCATCGCCGAGCGGTACCTTCGACTGCACCAGCAAGGTGATCCGGTGCCCGTGCCGCGCCAGTTCGCGCAGCAGGTGGTATTGCCGGGTCTTGCTGCCGCTGGTGGTGGGCCAGGGCAGGTAGGGCAGTGTCCAGAGTATGCGCATGGCCCCGTTCCTCGCTATGGGCCGCCTGGCGGCCCTGAAAGACAGAACGCGCCCTGGGGGCAGTCAACCGAGGGCGGCTGCCGGGGCGCGTCCATAGATATCAGTAAAGCGCACGATGTCGTCTTCGCCCAGGTACTCGCCGCTTTGCACCTCGATCATCACCAGGTCGATGACGCCGGGGTTGGTCAGGCGGTGGGTGCGGCCTGGCTTGATGAAGGTGGACTCGTTGGTGTCGAGCAGGAACTCTTCATCGCCGTTGGTCACGCAGGCCATGCCGCTGACCACGATCCAGTGCTCGCTGCGATGATGGTGCATCTGCAGGGACAGCGATTCGCCCGGGCGCACCATGATGCGCTTGATCTTGAAGCGTGGCCCTTCCTCGAGCACGGTGTAGGTGCCCCAGGGGCGGGTGACGGTGCGGTGCAGGCGATAGGCATCGTGGCCTTGGCGCTTGAGCTGCTGGGCGATCACCCTGACCTCCTGGCTGCGCGCGGCATCGGCGATCAGCAGGGCGTCGGGGGTGTCGATGACGATCAGGTTGTCCAGGCCGACGGCCCCGACCAGCCGGCGCGGCGCATCGATGTAGCAGTTGTGCACGTCGTGCAGCACGGCTTCGCCGTTGCAATGGTTGCCATGACGGTCGGTGGGCCTGAGTTCGCGTACCGCCTCCCAGCAGCCGATGTCGCTCCAGCCCAGCTCGCACGGCACCACGGCGACCTGGCGGGAATGCTCCATCAGGGCGAAGTCGATGGAGATGTCCGGGGCCTTGGCGAAGGTGGCCGGCTCCAGTTCCACCTGCAGGGTGCGGTCACCCTGCTTGGTCTCGCTCTGCTCCAGGCACTCGGTCACGCTGGCCAGTACCTGCGGCGCATGGGCCTGCAGCTCGTCCAGCAGGGTGTCCACGCGCAGGCAGAACATGCCGGCATTCCACAGGTGGCGGCCGCCGTCGAGGTAGGCCTGGGCAGTGGTGGCGTCGGGTTTCTCCACGAAGCGTGCGACCTGGTAGCCGAGCTCGCCCAGTGCCTGGCCTTGCTCGATGTAGCCAAAACCGGTCTCGGCTCGGGTCGGCAGCAGGCCGAAGGTGGACAGCCAACCGGCGTGGGCCAGTTGGGCGGCCTGGGCGACGGCCTGCTCGAAGGCATCCAGGTCCTGGATCAAATGGTCGGCTGGCATGACCAGCAGCAGGCAGTCGTCGCCATACAGACGGGCACAGTGCAGCGCGGCGGCGGCGATGGCAGGAGCTGTGTTGCGCCCGCAGGGTTCGAGGATGAAGTCCAGGGCTGCGTTGAACGGGTTGACCTGCTGGTACTCGTCCTGGGTGCGGAAGAAGACATCGCGGTTGGTCACCGTCACCACCCGCTCCACGCCTGGCAGGGCGCTGGCGCGGGCGAAGGTCTTCTGCAGCAGGCTCTGGCCATCGGGCAGGCGCATGAAGGGCTTGGGCATGGCCTCGCGGGACACTGGCCAGAGACGGGTGCCGGCGCCGCCAGCGATGATGCAGGGAATCAGAACGCTCATTTCACAGCCTCGAATCAGGGCGCTGCGGGCAGCGCGACCAAAGGAAATCTCGACCTGTCAGGCGTCTGGCGGGGAGAAAAGTCAATAAAATGACTTTTTCTGTCGGCATCATCCGTGAAGGCCAAATATTTGTCGAATGATGCACCCGCTGCTTTCAGCTTTCAATGTTATTTATGTGAAACCGGCTATCTTCTGACGCAATCGCCCTTGGCATGCAGCAATCTGCCTCGGGCGATGGTCGAGATCGGAGTGGACTTTCTTCAGGGAGTAGCGCGATGCACGAGCGCAAGGCGATGTTGATCCTGCATGGCAAGCAAGCCATGAACGAGGAGGTGCGCAGCGCCGTGGGCAGCTTGCGGGAACGGGGCTGGACACTGGACGTGCGCTTGACCTGGGAGGCGGGCGATGCCCAGCGCCTGGTCGATGAGGCCTTGGCGGCCGGTTATCCCCATATCGTGGCCGGTGGCGGCGATGGCACCTTGCGTGATGTGGCCGAGGCCATGGGCCTGGCCGGCGGTCAGGCCAGCCTGGCGCTGTTGCCGCTGGGCACGGCCAATGATTTCGCCAAGGCCGCGGCGGTACCGCTGGAGCCGGATGCCGCCCTGGCCCTGCTGGAGCAACCCGCCCGGGCCATCGACCTGGGCAAGGTCGGCGAGCAACTGTTCCTCAACATGGCCACGGGCGGTTTCGGCAGCCAGGTCACGGCCAATACCTCGGAGGACTTGAAGAAGGTGCTGGGTGCGGCCGCCTATCTGTTCACCGGCCTGTCGCGTTTCAGCGAGCTGCAGGCGGCCTCGGTGGAGCTGCAGGGACCGGACTTCCACTGGCAGGGCGACCTGCTGGCGCTGGGCATCGGCAATGGCCGCCAGGCCGGGGGCGGGCACGTGCTGTGCCCGCAGGCGGTGGTCGACGACGGCCTGCTGGATATCGGTATCCTGCCCGCACCGCAGGAGATGGTGGGGGCCTTGCGTGAGTTGCTCGCCGGGGAGGAATTGTTCGTCCGTGCCCGCTTGCCCTGGGTGGAAATCAAGAGCTCCCAGGGCCTGGACATCAACCTCGACGGTGAACCGCTGCAGGCCGACAGCCTGCGATTCGAGGCCTGCCCGGGGGCATTGCATCTGCACCTGCCGGCCGATTCGCCGCTGCTCAGTCGTCCAGGCTGATGATCTTCTCGCGCACGGCGAACAGCACCAGGCCCGCCACGTCGTAGATCTGCAGGCGCTTCATGATCTGCGAGCGGTGGGTTTCCACGGTCTTGATCGACAGGCCCAGGCCGTTGGCGATCTCCCGGGTCGATTTGCCGCGCACGATCAGCCGCAGGATCTCCAACTGGCGGGCGGTCAGGTTGTGCCGGTCGCTGGCAGGCTGTCTGCCCGTCTGGGCGCGTAGCAGGGCCTGGTTGATCACCGTGTGGGCGATGGCCGGGCTGAGGTAGCGCTCGCCGTTGCACAGGGCGAGCAAGGCCTGCTCCAGTTCGGTGGCCGTGGTGTCCTTGAGCAGGTAACCGTGGGCGCCGCTTTCCAGGGCGCGCATGATCAACTCCGGGTCGGTATGCATGGAGAGGATCAGCACCTTGCAGGTGCAACCGCTCGCCCGCAGTTGGGTGAGGGCGTCCAGGCCACCGGTCGAGCGCATGGAAATGTCCAGCAGGACGATATCCGGCGCCAGGCGTTGGACCATCTCCAGCAACTGGCTGCCATCATCGGCTTCGCCGACCACCGCGTAGCCGGGAATGTCGGCGACCAGGGCGCGGACCCCGGCGCGGATCAGCGAGTGGTCGTCCACCAGCAACAATCTACAGGTCATGGGCAGCGGAGGTCCTGGCACGTTCTCGGGTGCGTGGCGGCCATGGGAACAGGGCGTCGATACGGGTGCCCTGGCCAGGTCGACTGGTCACCTGCAGGCTGCCCTGCAGGGCCGTCGCTCGCTCAAGCATACCTGCCATGCCCCGTTGGCCGGCCTTGGCCGGATCGTCGGCGGGGACGAAGCCGCAGCCGTCGTCCTGGATCGACAGGGCGAGGCCCTCGGGTGTGCGTTGCAGGCGGATCGTCAGGTTGCGTGCATGGGCATGGCGCAGCATGTTGGTGACCGCTTCCTGGGTGATGCGAAAGGCGGCCATGGACACGGCTTCGCAGATACCGCCCAGGCGTTGCCGGCATTCCAGGCTCCAGTGCACGTCGGTGTTTTCCAGGGTGCGCAGCAGATGGGCGCGCAGGCTGGCTTCCAGGCCGAGGCTGGCCAGTTGCCGTGGATTGAGGATCGCCGAGACATCGCGCACGTTGGCCAAGGTGTTCTCCAGGGTCGTACGCAAGGTGGTGCACTGTGTCTGCAACTCGTCGGGCGCGCGGCGTTGCAACCAATCGACCTGGAGCTTGGCGGCGGTGAGCAACTGGCCTATGTCGTCATGCAGTTCCCGGCTCAGCCGCTGGCGCTCGCTTTCCTGGACCTTGAGCATGCGGTCGGCCAGTTCCGCCGGGCGCAGGTTGATCGACCGGGCCCCATGGCGCAGTTGCCAACCGACCCCGAACATGGCGGCCAGTTGCAACAGCAACAGGCCGAGCGGCAGCGGTTGCGCACGCAGGCACAGCACCAGGTTGGCAGCCAGCGATGCCACGCACAGGGCGGCGGTCGTCCAGTGCAACAGGGCAGTGCAGGAGCGGCAACGCTGGGGGATCTTCAAGCGTGGGAGCATAGATTGGGAAGCCACTGAATCATCGCTGTTGGAGGCCTTGCATGTGCCAGAGGCTTTGGCGTCCTGCTTTCAGTCAGTCATCGAGTGTGCGTCGAATCGAGCCATACCTGTGACGTGCGCACTTGTTGTGCGCATGGTATCACTTCAGGTTGATTTGGTCGCGACTGGCTAATTGACTGAAACCTCAGGGTTTTCGGGCCGATACGAGCGGTCGTGCGGCCAGTTGGATGGCAATGTGCTGTTACTGGGTGGGTCGGCTTTACTTCCAGGTACAACTCACCGAGCCACCCCGCTCGTTTCGTCTGCACCAAGCCAACGTTCCAAGCTGAAGTTGTGCATGTACCTAGTTGGCTTTCGTGAGGCTCGACGCATTCCCCTGGTTGGGGAGGGTGTGCGGTGGATGCGGGTGGATGCAGGCGTTGCCGCTCTCCTGGCAGGGCCCGCACAATTGCGGGAGTGGCTGGCCCAGGGCGCTGGCCAGTTCGCCAAGCAGCTCGGTCTGTTCCGCAGGGTCCAGGTTCAGGCGGCCGGTGCGTACATCGACCAGTTCCAGTTGCCAGGCCAGCAGGGTCAGGCAGCCCTGCAGGGCGGCCAGGGCGTTGCCTGGCAGGTGCTGCTGGCAGCAGGCGGGGGCGAGCAACTGCTGCAGGCCGGCGGTGTAATGAGACACCTCGAGCAGGCCCAGGGTGTCGGCGCGCCGGGCGAGGGTGGCTAGGGCATCGTTCAGGCAGTGGCAGGCATCAGGGTCGTTGTCGATCAATTCCAGGTGCTGCAGGCACTCCTGGGACTTGGTCAACAAGACTTGGGCGTCCAGCAGGAAATCCTGCAGGGCACTGCTGTTCAGGGGTGCGCTATCCATCATGAAACTCCAGCGTGCGGGGCTGGAGCAGGGGGTGGCGACACCAAAACGATCGCTAGCAAAAGCCTGACTCCGTTCATGCAATGAGAATGGCGTCACATTAATGGCTAACTGATGGCGGGAACATCAGGTTGCACCCGATTGCGCCTAGGGGATTCCCTGATGGGTGGCGACAGGGGCTGTAGGTGCGTGGCAGCAGTAAAACATGATGTTAAAGTGATATCAATTGCTCGGGCGGCATTTTCCGATAGGGGTCAAGCCGTATCGAAACCCGCCGATACAAGGCAGATGAATTCACTTTCCTGACTCAAGCCTGGAGGTTTTCCAATGGCTGGCATTCTCGACACGGTAGACCAACGAACGCAACTGGTGGGTGAGAACCGCCTGGAAATCCTCATGTTCCGGCTGGCGGGTCGCCAGTTGTTCGCAATCAACGTGTTCAAGGTCCAGGAAGTGCTGCAGTTGCCCAAGTTGACCTTGATGCCACAGCGCCATGCCTTCGTCTGCGGCGTGGTCAACCTGCGCGGGCAGACCTTGCCGGTGATCGACCTGTCCCAGGCGATCGGCATGCGCCCGCTGCAGCCAGGCCCCGACAGCACGATCATCGTCACCGAGTACAACCGCTCGGTGCAGGCTTTCCTGGTGGGCGGTGTCGAGCGCATCGTCAACATGAACTGGGAAGCTATCATGCCACCCCCGTCCAGCGCGGGGCGCCAGCATTACCTCACCGCGATCACCAAGGTCGATGAGCGGCTGGTCGAGGTGATCGACGTGGAGAAGGTGCTGGCCGAGATCGTGCCCTACAGCACCAAGGTTTCCCGCGACAAGCTCGAGGACCCGGTCCTGGCCCGTGCCCGGGGGCGCGAGGTGCTATTGGTGGACGATTCCAGCGTGGCCCTGGCGCAACTGCGTGACACCTTGTCCCAGCTCGGCATGAAGCTGCACGTGGCCAGCGATGGCCTGAAGGCCCTGCGCATGCTCAAGGGATGGGCCGATGCGGGGGAGGATGTCTGCGAAAAGCTGCTGATGGTCTTCACCGATGCGGAAATGCCGGAAATGGACGGTTACCGGCTGACCACCGAGATACGCGGGGATGCCCGCCTGCGTGGCCTGTACGTGGTCTTGCACACGTCGCTGTCGGGAAGCTTCAACGAGTCGATGGTGAAGAAGGTCGGCTGCGACGACTTCCTCTCCAAATTCCAGCCCGACCGGCTGGTGGAGGTGGTGCAGCAGCGCTTGATGCTGGACCATGTCATGGCCTAGCTGAGCTGCGCTCTACGGCTTGCGCAGGACCTTGTGGGAACGGCCTTGTGTCGCGAAGAGGGCGCGTAGCGGCCCCTGCATCGGGTATAAGCTTGATGTTTTCGACTGGGCAAGGCGGGCAGGATGTTCTTGAGTGCGTTGTATCGGTACCCGGTGAAGTCAGGGCAGGCCCAGGGCCTGCAAGATTCACCGGTTGACCTGTTGGGGTTGCAGGGCGACCGGCGCTGGATGGTAGTGGAGGCGGAGAATGGCCGCTTCCTCACCCAGCGTGCCTGGCCGCGGTTGGGCCAGCTCAAGGCGAGCCATGGCGAAGGCAGGCTACTGCTCGAGACAGCAGGGCAGGCGCCGCTGGAAGTGGCCGTGCCACCTGCCGACGAGGCCCTGCGGGGCGTGACCATCTGGCGCGATACCTTGCGTGTTCCGGATGCCGGCGATGCCGCCGCGGCCTGGCTGAGCGAGCTGCTCGGCAAGCCCGTGCGCCTGGTGCATTGCCCCGAGCAGCGGGCCCGTTATTTGCCCAATGGCTATGGCCTCAACAGTGACCGGGCGGCGTTTCCGGATGGCTTTCCCTTGTTGTTGATCGGCCAGGGTTCGCTGGATGAGCTGAATCGACGCATCGGACGGCCCATGGAGATGCTGCGGTTTCGGCCGAACCTGGTGGTCGAGGGGGCAGCACCGTTCGCCGAGGATGGCTGGAAGCGCATCCGCATCGGCGATATGACGTTTCGGCTGCTCAAGCCCAGCGTGCGCTGCATCCTGACCACGCTCGACCCGCATACCGGCGAGCGCAGTGCTGATCGCGAGCCGCTGGCCACGCTGAAGACCTTCCGCGAGCGGGAAGGGGATGTGCTGTTCGGGCAGAACCTGGCGGCAGATGGCAGTGGCCGGATCGAGGTGGGGATGAAGGTCGAGGTGATCGAGTAGGGCCGCGAAGCGGCCCTGTACCTCACATGTCGTCGAAATACCGTTCGTGCCAATCCACCAACGGTTGCGGCGAATTGAGCTTCTGCCCGTAGATGACCGAGTAGGACAGCACGTTCTGCACGTACTGGCGCGTCTCGTCGAACGGAATGGACTCGACCCACACATCGAAGCTCAGGTGCCTGGCCCCCTTGAGCCATTGCCGCACCCGGCCCGGCCCGGCGTTGTAGGCCGCCGAGGCCAGTACCCGGTTGCCGTTGAACTGCCCGTGCACCTGGCTCAGGTAGGCCGCACCGAGCTGGATGTTCTTGTCCGGATTGAACACCTGGCGCGGTGAGGCCAGCGGGATGTTGAACCGGCGTGCGGTCTCCTTGGCGGTGGCCGGCATCAGTTGCATCAGGCCGCTGGCTCCCACCGGGGAGCGGGCGTCTTCCATGAAGGCGCTTTCCTGGCGGGTGATGGCGAACACCCAGCTCGAATGCAGGCCGCGTACCTTGGCTTCGCGCACCAGGGTGTCGCGGTGGGCCATCGGGAAGCGGATGTCCAGGTCATCCCAGTACTGGGCCTGGCTGATGGTACGGATGGCCGGGAAATACCAGCGCAGCTCGTAGCCCAGCCGTGCCTGGGCGACCATCTCCTCGCGGGTGAAGTGGCGGCTGACGTGGTACCACTCGCGGCGCCCCTCGACGATCTGGCCACGGGCATGGAACTCCAGGGCGCGACGAATGCCTGGGGTATTGCGGACCTTGTTGATCACCTGCTGGCTCAGCACCAGGGGCCGGTTGTTCAACTGGTAGGGGGTCTGCGCCCGGTCGGCGGCGAGGAAGCCATAGAAATCGCGCTCGCGGGCCACGGTCTTGTACAGCAGCGGGATCTGCGGGTCGTTCGGCTGCGCCAGTTCCAGGCTGCGGGCCTGCCAGTAGCGCCAGCGGTTGCTGCTCGCCAGGTCCTGGGGCAGGCGCTTGGTCAACTCGTAGGCCTCTTCCCAGCGGCCCAGGCGCAGCAGTAGGCGCAAGCGCCATTCGCTGACCGTGTTGTCGCGCAGTTCGGGGTCGTAGCGGGTCATCAGGTCGAGCGCACGTGGGTCGTAGCGGCGAGCCAGGGTCAGGCCGATCTCGCGGGCGATGGCTACCTTCTCGTCACGGGAGAAGTGCATGCGCTGGGCATAGCCGTCGAGCAGCGCCATGGCTCGCTCCGGGTCCTGCCGCGCCAGACGACGCAGGCCGAGGCTGACCACGTCGGACATGGCCTCGTTGACTGGCGTGAAACGCGACGGTTGGTTGAGCAACTCGGGCTTTTGCGCCACCTCGACCAGCAGCTTGCCCTGGGGCGCGAGGGTGGTGAGGTTCCTGACCAGGCTGTTGGCCAGGCCGTAGTTGCGTGCCTGGGCCGCCAGCTTGGCGCGGTGCCAGCGCTTGGCCTCGGTCAACTGGCCCTGGGCGGCCCACAGGCTGAACAGAGGATCGCAGGCGGCCGGCTGCGACTTGCCGACGTTCCACAGCTTTTCGGCGGTGGCGAAGCCTTCGGCGCGCAGGCCATGGGTCAGTTGGTACTGGCCGTTGAGGCAGTCCAGCTCGGTGAAGTTGAGCTTGGGGTCGTAGTATTTGACGAAGGTGTTCCAGTCGCCGCGCTCGGCCAGCCAGCGCAGCCAGCGCAGTTTCATCCAGTTGGCCTGGGGCAGGTCGCCATGCTTGGCGAGGAAGCCCTCGATCTCCTGGTTGCTGGCGCTCTTGAGGCGGGCGGTCAGCTCGTCGTAGGCCAGGTAGGGCGTCAGCGGGTAGTCGCGCAGGGCCTGGGCATAGCGCAGGTAGGGGCCCTTGTCGCCCTTGGCCAGGGCGCGCTTGGCCTCGTCGTAGTACCGCCGTTGCTGGGTGATGTCGATGGCGTGTGCCGCGCTCGCGGTGGTGGCGGTGAGCAGCAGGCAGGAAACGAATTGGAACAGGCGGCTGCGCATGATACGTCCGGGCAGTTGAACCATGGGAAAGTGACGGCGAAGCCAGCACTGTTGGGGTTGATTGCCTTAGCTTAGCCGTTTGCCAGCCACGGGTGAAAGCACTGCGCTTGTATCCAATCATTATCTTCGACCGGATGTCGCAAAGCCCCCGGAAGATGGCCTGCCTGATGCCGGGAGAGGGTAAGTCGGGTAGAATGCGCGCCCGGTTTTTGGAGACGATCATGACCCTGCTCAAATTCAGCGATGTGTCCCTCGCGTTCGGCGCCATGCCGCTGCTGGACAAGGTGTCCTGGCAAATCGCCCGTGGCGAGCGGGTGTGCATCATCGGTCGCAACGGTACCGGCAAGTCGAGCATGCTGCGCCTGGTCAAGGGCGAGCAAAAGGCCGATGACGGCGAGATCTGGCGCGCGCCGGGGCTGAAGATCGGCGAGCTGCCGCAAGAGCTGCCGGTGGCCGACGAACGCAGCGTGTTCGACGTGGTCGCCGAGGGCCTGGACGGTGTCGGCGCACTGCTGGCCGAGTATCACCACCTGAGCCAGAACATCCAGGGCGACGCCGACCTGGACAAGCTGATGCGCGTCCAGCACGAGCTGGAGGCCCGCGATGGCTGGCGCCTGCAGCAGGTGGTGGAGAGCACCCTGAGCCGCCTTCAGCTGCCGGCCGACAAGACCCTGGCCGAGCTGTCCGGTGGCTGGCGCCGCCGCGTGCTGCTGGCCCAGGCGTTAGTGTCCGAGCCCGACCTGCTGTTGCTCGACGAACCGACCAACCACCTGGACATCGGTGCCATCGCCTGGCTCGAGGAGGCCTTGAGCGGCTTCAACGGCGCCGTGCTGTTCATCACCCACGACCGTTCCTTCCTGCAGAACCTGGCCACCCGCATCCTCGAACTGGACCGCGGCGGGCTGATCGACTGGAACGGTGACTACGCCAGCTTCCTGGTGCACAAGGAGGCCATGCTGGCCGCCGAGGAAACCGCCAATGCGCTGTTCGACAAGCGCCTGGCCCAGGAGGAGGTGTGGATCCGCCAGGGGATCAAGGCGCGCCGCACCCGCAACGAAGGCCGCGTGCGTGCTCTCAAGGCCCTGCGCGTCGAGCGCAGCCAACGCCGCGAGCGCCAGGGCAAGGCGAACATCCAGCTCGAAGTGGCGGACAAGTCCGGCAAGCAGGTGATGGTGCTGGAGAAGGTCAGCTTCGCCCACCCCGAAGGCCCCCTGCTGGTCAAGGACTTCTCCATGGTCCTGCAGCGCGAGGACCGCATCGGCCTGCTCGGCGCCAACGGTACCGGCAAGACCACCCTGCTCAAGCTGATGCTCGGTGACCTGGAGCCGACCTCGGGGACGATCGAGCGCGGCACCAAGCTGGAGGTCGCCTATTTCGACCAGATGCGCCATCAGCTGGACCTGGAGAAGACGGTGATCGACAACCTGGCCGAAGGGCGCGATTTCATCGAGATCGACGGCCAGAGCCGACATGTGCTGAGCTACCTGGGCGACTTCCTGTTCAGCCCCCAGCGTGCCCGCACGCCGGTCAAGGCGCTGTCGGGCGGCGAGCGGGCGCGGCTGCTGCTGGCCAAGCTGTTCAGCAAGCCGGCCAACCTGCTGGTACTGGACGAGCCGACCAACGATCTGGACGTGGAGACCCTCGAGCTGCTCGAGGAAGTGCTGTCCGGCTTCAAGGGCACCGTGCTGATGGTCAGCCACGACCGTGCCTTCCTCGACAACGTGGTCACCAGCACCCTGGTGTTCGAAGGCCAGGGCAAGGTGCGCGAGTATGTCGGTGGCTACGAGGACTGGATCCGCCAGGGTGGCTCGCCGAAGCTGCTGGGCGTGACCGAGAGCAAGGGCGGCAAGGCCGAACTGGGCAGTGCGGTGGTGGAAAAGCCGGTTGCCGAGGCCGCGCCCACGCCGGCCGTTGCCGCTGCGGCGGAGCCGGCGAAGAAGAAGCTCAGCTACAAACTGCAGCGCGAACTGGAGGCCCTGCCAGGGCAGATCGACGAGCTGGAGCAGCGCATGGCCACGGTGCAGGAAGAGGTCAACGCGCCAGGCTTCTACCAGCGGCCGATCGGCGAAACCTCGGCGGTGCTGGCGAAGCTGGAGCAGATGCAGGCCGAGCTGGACGCGCTGGTCGAGCGCTGGGCCGAACTGGAAGGCTGATGCGCACTGGCCCTTCGCGGGGGTACCCGCGAAGGGCCAGTCTGGCTGAGCGGTGTGCTATCAGCCTTCTTTTTTCTGGAGTCGCACCGCCAGTACGTCGCACGGCGCGCCATGCAGCACGTCGTTGGCTGTGGAGCCGAGCAGCAGGGCCAGGCCGTGGCGGCCATGGCTGCCGACCACGATCAGGTCGCAGTTCTGTTCCTTGGCCAGCTGATGGATCTCCTGGCGTGGCTGGCCGTAGGTCAGGTGCGAGTCGCCACGGTTGATGGTCGGGTATTTGTTGAACAGGCGGTCCATGCGCTCCTTGGCCTGGTCGAACTGTTGCTGCTGCAGTTGCGACAGGTCCATCGGCACGTCGCCACCGAAGGCCATGGCCATGGGTTCGACGATATGCACCAGGGATACCTTGGCACCGGTGGGTTCGGCGAGCTTCATGGCGCGTTTGATCACCGGGTCGCATTCTTCGGTCAGGTCGACGGCGACCAGAAGATGTTCGTAGGACATGAGCGGTACTCCTGACAATCGCGATAGTAGAAGTATGGTCGCTTTCGGGCCGGTCGCCGTGAAACATGGCTAACCGGCTCATTTGCAACGCTTTATGGGATCTACAGATATGACGGTATGGCTGGTGGTGTCAATCCTTGCGCTGATTCTCAGCCCTCTGGCCTGGTTGCGTCCATCGCGCAAGCAGAGCGAGCAGATGAACCTGCGCCTGGAAGGGCGGCGCATGGGGCTGGCCATGCAATTGGCGCCCCAGCAGTGGCCGCACTGGCTGGAGAAAGAGCCGCCCAGCCCGTGCCCACAGTACCACCGGGCGCGGCGCAAGGGGCACGACGACCGCTGGAGCTATTGGCAGGTCACCCCGGGCGTATGGTGGAACCAGTGGCGCGAACCCTGCGAGGAGCCGCGCCTGGCCGAGGCCTTTGCCCGTTTGCCGGCGAGCGTCTACAAGGTCGAGGCCGACAACCGCATGCTGGCCCTGTACTGGAGCGAGCGTGGCGACAAATCTGTATTGCAGGATATTGCCCAGGTCCTCGAGGACCTGGCCTGAAGCCAAAAAAAAAGACCGCGGGGCAATCCCGCGGTCCCAGGCAGACCCACCAGGGCGACCCTGGCGTGCCCTCAAGGCCAGGCAGGCCGGTTGAACATCGCCTCGCCAGTGTAGTCACTCATTTCCCGCCTGCTGACATTTTCTGCTGCGCAGGGGCTATCGCTGACATGAATGTCCGGCGATCACTGTCATCATGTTTCCTGCCCATGGGGTGCAAAATGACCGGAAAGTCGCGTTTTCAGGCTGCTTGCGAGCATTTGACAACGTCGATCTTTTCGGAGAATGTGTGCGTACCCAAATCAAACGGGCGTATGAATTGAGCGTTTGTATGTCAGACCGCTCGTACAGAATCCCGACTAGCGCGCTGACGGGTGTGCCTGGGAAAGGGGCGGGATAGCCGGCCCTTGCACCAGCGATCGGCGTGTACAGTTCAGCTTCCATATCGTGGAGATCAGTTGATGATTTACGAAGGTAAAGCCATCACGGTTAAGGCTCTTGAAAGCGGCATCGTCGAACTGAAGTTCGACCTCAAGGGTGAGTCCGTCAACAAGTTCAACCGCCTGACCCTGGACGAACTGCGCCAGGCCGTGGACGCCATCAAGGCCGACGCCGCCATCGAGGGCGTGATCGTCAGCAGCGGCAAGGACGTGTTCATCGTCGGCGCCGACATCACCGAATTCGTCGACAACTTCAAGCTGCCCGAGACCGAGCTGGTCGCCGGCAACCTGGAAGCCAACCGTATCTTCAGCGACTTCGAGGACCTCGAAGTGCCGACCGTCGTCGCGATCAATGGTATCGCCCTGGGCGGCGGCCTGGAGATGTGCCTGGCCGCCGACTATCGGGTCATGTCCAGCACCGCCAAGATCGGCCTGCCGGAAGTCAAGCTGGGGATCTACCCGGGCTTCGGCGGTACCGTGCGCCTGCCGCGCCTGATCGGTTCGGACAACGCCATCGAATGGATCGCCGCCGGCAAGGAAAACCGTGCCGAAGACGCCCTGAAGGTCGGCGCCGTGGATGCCGTGGTCGCCCCCGAGCTGCTGCCGGCGGCGGCCCTCGACCTGGTCAAGCGTGCCATCAGCGGCGAGCTGGACTACAAGGCCAAGCGCCAGCCGAAGCTGGAAAAGCTCAAGCTCAACGCCATCGAGCAGATGATGGCCTTCGAGACTGCCAAGGGCTTCGTCGCCGGCCAGGCCGGCCCGAACTATCCCGCACCGGTCGAGGCCATCAAGACCATCCAGAAAGCCGCCAACTTCGGCCGTGACAAGGCCCTGGAAGTCGAAGCCGCCGGTTTCGCCAAGCTGGCCAAGACCTCGGTCGCCGAAAGCCTGATCGGCCTGTTCCTCAACGATCAGGAGCTCAAGCGCAAGGCCAAGGCCCATGACCAGATCGCCCACGACGTCAAGCAGGCCGCCGTGCTCGGCGCCGGCATCATGGGGGGCGGCATCGCCTACCAGTCGGCGGTCAAGGGCACGCCGATCCTGATGAAGGACATCCGCGAGGAAGCCATCCAACTGGGCCTGAACGAAGCGTCCAAGCTGCTCGGCAAGCGCGTCGAGAAGGGCCGCCTGACCCCGGCGAAGATGGCCGAGGCGCTCAACGCCATCCGCCCGACCCTGTCCTACGGCGACTTCGCCAATGTCGACATCGTCGTCGAGGCCGTGGTCGAGAACCCGAAGGTCAAGCAGGCCGTGCTGGCTGAGGTGGAAGCCCAGGTCAAGGAGGACGCGATCCTCGCCTCCAATACCTCGACCATCTCCATCAGCCTGCTGGCCAAGGCCCTCAAGCGCCCGGAGAACTTCGTCGGCATGCACTTCTTCAACCCGGTGCACATGATGCCGCTGGTGGAAGTCATCCGTGGCGAGAAGTCCAGTGAAGTGGCCGTTGCCACCACCGTGGCCTATGCCAAGAAGATGGGCAAGAACCCGATCGTGGTCAACGACTGCCCGGGCTTCTTGGTCAACCGCGTGCTGTTCCCGTACTTTGGCGGCTTCGCCAAGCTGGTCAGCGCCGGCGTCGATTTCGTGCGCATCGACAAGGTCATGGAGAAGTTCGGCTGGCCGATGGGCCCGGCCTACCTGATGGACGTGGTCGGTATCGACACCGGCCACCACGGCCGCGACGTGATGGCCGAGGGCTTCCCGGACCGCATGAAGGACGATCGCCGCTCCGCCGTCGACGCCCTCTACGAGGCCAACCGCCTGGGCCAGAAGAACGGCAAGGGCTTCTACGCCTACGAGACCGACAAGCGCGGCAAACCGAAGAAAGTCGCCGACCCGTCGGTGCTGGACGTGCTCAAGCCGATCGTCTTCGAACAGCGTGAAGTGAGCGACGAGGACATCATCAACTGGATGATGATCCCGCTGTGCCTGGAGACCGTTCGCTGCCTGGAAGACGGCATCGTCGAGACTGCCGCCGAGGCTGACATGGGCCTGGTCTATGGCATCGGCTTCCCTCCCTTCCGTGGGGGCGCGCTGCGCTACATCGATTCGATCGGGGTCGCCGAGTTCGTCGCCCTGGCCGACCAGTACGCCGATCTGGGGCCGCTGTACCACCCGACTGCGAAGCTGCGCGAGATGGCCAAGAACGGCCAGCGCTTCTTCAACTGAGCGCCCAACGAGTTAGAGCGAGAATATTGATATGAGCCTGAATCCAAGAGACGTGGTGATTGTCGACTTCGGCCGCACGCCGATGGGCCGTTCCAAGGGTGGCATGCACCGCAACACCCGTGCCGAAGACATGTCCGCGCACCTGATCAGCAAACTGCTGGAACGCAACGACAAGGTCGACCCGAAGGAAGTCGAGGACGTGATCTGGGGCTGCGTCAACCAGACCCTGGAGCAGGGCTGGAACATCGCCCGCATGGCCTCGCTGATGACCCCGATCCCGCATACCTCCGCTGCGCAGACCGTCAGCCGCCTGTGCGGTTCGTCGATGAGTGCGCTGCACACCGCCGCCCAGGCGATCATGACCGGCAATGGCGATGTGTTCGTGGTCGGCGGTGTCGAGCACATGGGCCACGTCAGCATGATGCATGGCGTCGACCCCAACCCGCACCTGTCGCTGCACGCCGCCAAGGCCTCGGGCATGATGGGCCTGACTGCGGAAATGCTCGGCAAGATGCATGGCATCAGTCGTGAGCAGCAGGATCTGTTCGGCCTGCGTTCGCACCAGCTCGCCCACAAGGCGACGGTCGAAGGCAAGTTCAAGGACGAGATCATCCCGATGCAGGGCTATGACGAGAACGGCTTCCTCAAGGTCTTCGACTACGACGAGACCATCCGCCCGGAAACCACCCTCGAAGGCCTGGCTTCGCTCAAGCCTGCGTTTAACCCGAAAGGTGGTACCGTTACCGCCGGTACCTCGTCGCAGATCACCGACGGCGCATCGTGCATGATCGTCATGTCTGGCCAGCGTGCCATGGACCTGGGGATCCAGCCGCTGGCGGTGATCCGTTCCATGGCCGTGGCCGGTGTCGACCCGGCGATCATGGGCTACGGCCCGGTGCCGTCGACGCAGAAAGCGCTCAAGCGTGCCGGCCTGACCATGGCCGATATCGACTTCATCGAGCTCAACGAAGCCTTCGCTGCACAGGCCCTGCCAGTGCTCAAGGATCTGAAAGTGCTCGACAAGATGGATGAGAAGGTTAACCTGCACGGCGGCGCCATCGCGCTGGGGCATCCGTTCGGTTGCTCTGGGGCACGGATTTCCGGCACCCTGCTCAACGTCATGAAGCAAAATGGCGGGACCTTGGGTGTCGCCACCATGTGCGTCGGCCTGGGCCAAGGCATCACGACTGTCTTCGAACGCGTCTGAGTGCGTCGCTGACAGCAGCCGGGGCCTAGTGCCCCGGTTTTTGTTTTTTACAGGATTTGTTCAAGAGGGTGGGCGACATGCAGATACAGCCAGGCGTGTACCGGCATTACAAGGGGCCTGAGTACCGTGTCTTCGGCGTCGCACGGCACTCCGAAAGCGAGGAGTGGGTGGTCTTCTACCAGGCGCTGTATGGTGAATACGGGCTCTGGGTACGACCGCTGTCGATGTTCCTGGAGTCCGTCGAGGTTGACGGCGAGCAGGTGCCACGCTTTGCTTTGGTCAAGGCCGAGGATGGGCTGTTCGGGCGTCCTGCGGCAGCCGACGAGTAGCTGCCCGCGCTTGACCTCACCCTGTTGCCACTATATATAGCGGTGCCGCGTCCGGCACCTGACGCGTTTTTCATCTTCAGATTCAGGAATACTCCGATCCATGGGCAAATCGCTGGTCATTGTGGAATCCCCGGCCAAGGCCAAGACCATCAACAAGTACCTGGGCAGCCAGTACGTGGTGAAGTCGAGTATCGGCCATATCCGAGACCTTCCCACCAGCGGTTCGGCTAGCGCCAGCAAGGAACCGGCGGCCAAGCGTGGCAAGGCCGCGGGCGAGGCTCCGGCCCTGTCGCCGAAGGAAAAGGCCCGTCGCCAGCTGGTGGCGCGCATGGGCGTCGACCCGGAGGCGGGCTGGAAGGCCAAGTACGAGATCCTGCCGGGCAAGGAAAAGGTCATCGACGAATTGCGTCGCCTGGCCAAGGATGCCGACACCATCTATCTCGCAACCGACTTGGACCGCGAAGGGGAGGCCATCGCCTGGCACCTGCGTGAAGCCATCGGTGGCGATGACAGCCGCTACAAGCGCGTGGTGTTCAACGAAATCACCAAGAAGGCCATCCAGGAGGCCTTCTCCCAGCCGGGCGAACTGGACATCGACCGGGTCAATGCCCAGCAGGCGCGCCGCTTCCTCGACCGCGTGGTCGGCTACATGGTTTCGCCGCTGCTGTGGGCCAAGATCGCCCGTGGCTTGTCTGCCGGCCGCGTACAGTCGGTGGCGGTGAAGCTGGTGGTCGAGCGCGAACGTGAGATCCGCGCGTTCGTCCCGGAAGAATACTGGGAAGTCCATGCCGACCTGGGCACCGCCAAGAACGCCAAGGTGCGTTTCGAAGTGGCCCGGGAGAACGGCGAGGCCTTCAAGCCGCTGAACGAAGCCCAGGCCATGGCGGCCCTGGAGAAGCTCAAGGCTTCCAGCTACAGCGTGGCCAAGCGCGAGGACCGGCCGACCAGCAGCAAGCCGTCGGCGCCATTCATCACCTCGACCCTGCAGCAGGCTGCGAGCAACCGCCTGGGCTTTGGCGTGAAGAAGACCATGATGATGGCCCAGCGCTTGTACGAGGCAGGCTACATCACCTATATGCGTACCGACTCGACCAACCTGTCGACCGATGCCCTGGACATGGCGCGTGGCTACATCGAGCGTGAGTTCGGCAAGCAGTACCTGCCGGAAAAGCCGGTGGTGTATGGCAGCAAGGAGGGCGCCCAGGAAGCGCACGAGGCGATCCGCCCCTCCGACGTCAACACTCACCCGAGCAAGCTCAGCGGCATGGAGCGTGACGCTGAGCGCCTGTACGAGCTGATCTGGCGCCAGTTCCTGGCCTGCCAGATGCCGCCGGCGCAGTACCTTTCCACCAGCGTCACGGTGAATGCCGGTGACTTCGAGCTGCGTGCCAAGGGCCGTATCCTCAAGTTCGACGGTTACACCCGTGTGCTGCCGCAACAGAGCAAGCCGGGTGAGGATGACGTCCTGCCGGAAATGGCCCAGGGCGAATCGCTCAAGCTGATCCAGCTCGATCCCAGCCAGCATTTCACCAAACCCCCGGCGCGCTACACCGAAGCCAGCCTGGTCAAGGAAATGGAAAAGCGCGGCATCGGGCGCCCGTCGACCTATGCGGCGATCATTTCCACCATCCAGGACCGCGGCTACGTGACCCTGCACAACCGCCGCTTCTACTCCGAGAAGATGGGCGACATCGTCACCGAGCGCCTGTCGGAGAGCTTCTCCAACCTGATGGACTACGGCTTCACCGCCGGCATGGAGGAGAACCTCGACGACGTGGCCCAGGGCGAGCGTGACTGGAAGAACGTGCTCGACGAGTTCTACGGTGATTTCAGCAAGAAGCTGCTGACCGCCGAGTCCGCCGAGAATGGCATGCGGGCCAACCAGCCGACCCTGACCAACATCGCCTGCAAGGAATGCGGCCGGCCGATGATGATCCGTACCGCTTCCACGGGTGTGTTCCTGGGCTGCTCGGGCTACAGCCTGCCGCCGAAGGAGCGTTGCAAGGCCACGGTCAACCTGGTGCCGGGCGACGAGATCGCGGCGGACGACGAGGGCGAATCCGAGTCCCGCGTATTGCGTGGCAAGCACCGTTGCCCGATCTGCGCGACGGCGATGGACGCCTACCTGCTGGACGAAAAGCACAAGCTGCACATCTGCGGCAACAACCCGGACTGCCCGGGCTACGAGATCGAAGAGGGCAGCTACCGCATCAAGGGCTATGAAGGGCCGAGCCTGGAATGCGACAAGTGCGGTAGCGAGATGCAGCTCAAGACCGGCCGCTTCGGCAAGTTCTTCGGCTGCACCAACCCGGCGTGCAAGAACACCCGCAAGCTGCTCAAGAGCGGCGAGGCGGCGCCACCGAAGATGGACAAGGTGGACATGCCTGAACTCAGGTGCGAGAAGGTCGACGACACCTACGTGCTGCGCGATGGCGCCTCGGGGCTGTTCCTGGCTGCCAGCCAGTTCCCGAAGAACCGCGAGACCCGTGCGCCGCTGGTGCTGGAGATCATCCCGCACAAGCACCAGATCGATCCGAAGTACCATTTCCTCTGCGATGCACCGCAGAAGGACCCGGACGGCCGCCCGGCGGTGATCCGCTACAGCCGTAAGACCAAGGAGCAGTACGTGCAGTCCGAGGTGGACGGCAAGCCGACTGGCTGGAAGGCGTTCTACGACGGCAGTGCGTGGAAGGTCGAAGACAAGCGCTGATCGGTCGGCATTTGGGGGCGCTTCGCGCCCCTAAAGGCAGCCGCATGTCATGACTGACCGGCTTCGAAGCGGATGTGCTTGCGGCCGGGCCTGCCGATCCCCGACACTGCAGTATCGCCTTGCAGCCTTTAAGGGAGGGCACTGAAGATGGCCCAGGAACTCTACACCCGCACCAACCAGAAACTGTTCTTCGCCGGGCTCGCCCTGGAGTCCATGGCCAAGGCTGCCGACAGCCAGGCGATGAACGCCCAGGGGCTGATCCAGGCCGAGCGCGAGTCGGCGCTGTTCCATCTGTACGGGGCCTTGCTGGGGCTGTGCCACGAGATCGCGGGCTTCTATCGCTTGCCCCAGGCAACGGCGCCGCGTGTGGAACTGCTGCTCAGCGACGACGCGCTGGAACGTATCGCCATCCCCGAGGTGGCCGAGTTGCTGGAGCTGGCCCGTCAGCCGGAAACCTGGCTCGCGCAATTGCTGCGGGCTTATGCCGATTTGTTCCGACCGCCGGTCGCGAGAAAAGCCCCGAAAACAGACGTTACCCAGCCATTGATTCAGGCTGTCAACCTGGATGAGCCCGAGCAACCCGCACTGTCGCGGGACGAGCTGGAAAGCTGGCGGCAGAACCTCAAGCATCTGGTGCGTCGTTTCCGTGACGCGTTGAGTGAGTGCTGACAACGCCCGTGGCTGGTACAATACTGGCCTTTCGTGAAAAGCAGGCCCTATATGTCAACGTCCTTCCTAGAAATTGTCGAGTTGCCTGATGGCCGGATCGAGCTGCGCCGCGCCGAGGATGAAGGCTCCCTGGTAACCCTGGATTTCTCTGAGGACGCCAAGGTATTCCTGCAAGGACAGCATGTGGAAGTGGCCAAGGCCATGCTCAGCGTGGGCGTGCAGATGGCAGGTCGCCTGATTGAAGGCGACCTCGAACGTGACGAGGGGCCGCGCGTGCTGCATTGAGCGTCGCGCTTCCCAGATTCAGAGCAGCTACAGGCAAAGCCTGAACATCAGCCGAGGCGGATGTTCAGGCTTTGCGCGTTTCCGGTATTGGCTGCGCGGATCAGTTGCTGGCGTGTGCTGGCATTGACACTGCCGAGCCAGCTGACCACGGTGTGGCTGCGGCCCAGGCGCAGGGCCTCGCAGGCCAGTTGCAGGGTATTCTGGTTGCCGCGCGGTTGCAGTAGCAGGATGCGCTCGCGGTTGAGGCCGGCATCGCGCAGCCAGGCCTGGGTCAGGCTGGCGGGCGGGGCGATGAGCGTCAGCCAGCGGGTGTCGTCCTCCTCGCTCAGCTCGCGCAGGATGGGAGCCAGTAGGCTCTGGCAGTGACCCGCCGCGCCGCGCAGGGACAGCTCGCTGAACCGCTCGGGCTGGTTGCCCTTGAGGGGTTGCGACGGGGTGTGGGCCTTCAGCCCGGGCAGTACCGGTTGGGCGAGGAAGGCCTCGAACAGGGGCAGCTGGGCTTGCTGGGGTGCATGGATGAACTGCTGCATGACGCCTCCTGGATCAGCGGCGAATGACGCCGACGCTCAAGCCCTCGATCACCAGTTCCTGTTCTTTCAGGTCGACTTCGATAGGGGCGAATTCGGGATTCTCGGCGAGCAGCCAGACCTTGCTGCCTTCGCGCTTGAAGCGCTTGACGGTCACTTCGTCGCCGAGGCGGGCGACGACGACCTGGCCGTTGCGGGCCTCGCGGCAGGTGTGCACCGCCAGCAGGTCGCCGTCGAAGATGCCGATGTCCTTCATGCTCATGCCGTGCACGCGCAACAGGTAGTCGGCACGGGGATGGAAGAACGCCGGGTTGATGTTGCAGGATTCCTCGATGTGCTGCTCGGCGAGGATCGGCGCACCGGCGGCGACCCGGCCGATGATCGGCAGGCCGCTTTCCTCGGCCTTGGCTTCCAGGCCCGGGATACGGATGCCGCGGGAAGCGCCCGGGGTCATCTCGATCGCACCCTTGCGGGCGAGGGCCTTGAGGTGCTCCTCGGCGGCGTTGGGGGATTTGAAGCCCAGCTCCTGAGCGATCTCCGCGCGGGTCGGCGGGAAGCCGTTGTCTTCCAGGCAGCGTTTGATGAAGGCCAGGATCTCGGCTTGGCGTGGCGTCAGTTTCAGCATGGCGGGCGCTCTGTCTTTTTATACAGTGACTGGGATTATATACAGTAGAGGGCGAGCTGCAAGCCATCAGATGCAAGAAAAGCGCGATAAAGGCGCCCTGGGCCCTTCGCCGAGTCCCCGCAGGTGCGCATCTACAGGGCTGGCACCTCTTGCCGCTTGCAGCTTGACGCTTGTAGCTTTTAAATGGCGACCGCCTAGTCACGGAGCCTTGACAGGAACAGGCCTGAAACGTATGTTTCAAACAACTGTTTGTCAGGCGGAGTAGTCATGGCCCAATCGGAAACCGTTGAACGCATTCTCGATGCTGCCGAGCAGCTGTTCGCGGAAAGGGGGTTCGCGGAGACCTCGTTGCGGCTGATCACCAGCAAGGCCGGGGTCAACCTGGCTGCGGTGAACTACCATTTCGGCTCCAAGAAAGCCCTGATCCAGGCAGTTTTCTCGCGTTTCCTCGGCCCTTTCTGCGCCAGCCTCGAGCGTGAGCTGGAGCGGCGCCAGGCACGCCCCGAGCACAAGCCGAGCCTCGAGGAGCTGCTCGAGATGCTGGTGGAGCAGGCCCTGGCCGTGCAACCGCGCAGCAATAACGACCTGTCGATCTTCATGCGCTTGCTGGGCCTGGCCTTCAGCCAGAGCCAGGGGCACCTGCGTCGCTACCTGGAGGACATGTACGGCAAGGTGTTCCGCCGCTACATGCTGTTGGTCAACGAGGCCGCGCCGCGCATTCCGCCACTGGAACTGTTCTGGCGCGTGCACTTCATGCTCGGTGCCGCGGCGTTCAGTATGTCGGGCATCAAGGCCCTGCGCGCCATCGCCGAGAACGATTTCGGCATCAACACCTCGATCGAGCAGGTCATGCGCCTGATGGTGCCGTTCCTGGCCGCCGGCATGCGCGCCGACAGCGGCGTCACCGACGAAGCCATGGTCGTGGCGCAGTTGCGCCCGCGCAGCAAGTCCGGCACCGCCAGCGCCCCTGCCAAGGCCTGAGCACTGGGCGGGGCAGGGCGCTTCGGCTAAGCTAGGCGGCCTGCGTGGTAACCGTACAGGCCGCTAGCGCCCATGCCCGATCTCGATTTCCTGCACATTTCCCTGGCCGATCAATGCCTCTACGGTTTCGCCCGTGGGCAACTGTGCGTGCGCCTGCCGGTCTCGACCGCCCGCAACGGTGCCGGTGAGTTGAACGGTTCGGGGTGCACGCCCAGGGGGCTTCACCAGGTGCGGGCGCGGATCGGCGCAGGCCTGCCGCTCGGCGCGGTTCTGCGTGCCCGTCGCTGGACCGGCGAAGTCTGGTCGCCGGCGCTGCATGCGCAGTTCCCCGGGCGCGACTGGATCCTGAGCCGTATCCTCTGGCTCAGCGGCTGCGAGCCGGGCGTCAATCGCCTTGGCCGGGTCGACACCTTCCGTCGCTACATTTACCTGCATGGCACGCCCGACAGCGAACCTCTGGGCGTGCCGTTGTCCCATGGCTGCGTGCGCCTGCGCAACAGCGACCTGCTGGACTTGTTCGAACGCGTGCCGCTGCACTGCCCGGTACGGATCGACGAGGCCGCCTGCCCCCAGTGGGCTTCCCTGGATCTCCAATGAAGGATTCCCTATGACCGCCAGCCTGCAAGGCTCCCTGATGGTGGATATCGCCGGTGAATGGCTGACCGCCGAAGATCGCCATCTCCTGCGCCAGCCCGAGGTGGCCGGCCTGATCATCTTTGCCCGCAACATCGCCAGCCCGCGCCAGGTGCGCGAGCTGTGCGCTTCCATCCGCGCCATCCGTCCCGATCTGATCTTGGCCGTCGACCAGGAAGGCGGCCGGGTCCAACGCTTGCGCCGGGGCTTCGTGCGCCTGCCCGCGATGCGCGCGATCGCTGACAACGCCAATGCCGAATACCTGGCCGAGCAATGTGGTTGGCTGATGGCGACCGAAGTGCTGGCGGTCGGCCTGGACCTGAGCTTCGCCCCGGTGCTCGACCTTGACCACCAGCGCAGCGCGGTGGTCGGCAGCCGCGCCTTCGAAGGCGACCCGCAGCGTGCCACGCAACTGGCCGGTGCCTTCATCCGTGGCATGAACGCTGCCGGCATGGCGGCCTGCGGCAAGCACTTCCCCGGCCACGGCTGGGCCGAGGCCGACTCCCACGTGGCCATCCCCACCGATGAGCGCAGCCTGGAGCAGTTGCGCCAGGCGGACTTGGTGCCCTTCACCCGCCTGAGTGGCCAGCTGGCGGCGGTGATGCCGGCCCATGTCATCTATCCGCAGGTGGACAATCAGCCGGCCGGTTTCTCGCGCCGTTGGCTGCAGGACATCCTGCGCGGCGAACTGGGCTTCCAGGGCGTGATCTTCAGCGATGACCTGTCCATGGCAGGGGCTCATGTGGTGGGAGATGCAGCCAGCCGGATCGAGGCGGCCCTGAGCGCCGGCTGCGACATGGGCTTGGTGTGCAATGACCGGGCGGCGGCGGAGTTGGCGCTCTGTGCGGCCCAGCGCCTGAAGGTCAGGCCGTCGCCGCGGATCGCCGGGATGCGTGGGCGTGGGTTCGCCCGGACGGACTACCGTCAGCAGCCGCGCTGGCTGGAGGCGTTGGGGGCGCTGAAAGAGGCGCAACTGGTCGATTGATACGTCAGTAGCCAGTTAAGGCTTTGGGACGCGAAGCGGCCCCAGCATTTACCAAACCCGTACGCGGGGGCGTCAGCGCCCGCGTTTGCCCGGCAACGGTGCGAACAGCGCTTCGATCTCCTCGTCGCCCAGCCGCCACTGACCGGCCGCCTCGCCATCGAGCAGGCTGGCCGCCAGCGCAGCCTTCTCCTGCTGCAACTGCTGGATCTTCTCTTCCACCGTCCCGCGGGTGATCAGCTTGAACACGAACACCGGCTTGTCTTGGCCGATGCGGTAGGCACGATCGGTGGCCTGGTTCTCGCTGGCCGGGTTCCACCACGGGTCGTAGTGGATCACCGTGTCCGCTGCGGTCAGGTTCAAGCCGGTGCCGCCGGCCTTGAGGCTGATCAGGAACACCTCGCTGTCGCCGTTCTGGAACTGTCGCACCGGGGCGCGACGGTCGCGGGTGTCGCCGGTCAGCAGGCTGTAGCGGATGCCGCGCTTCTCCAGCTCGGCCTCGATCAGCGCCAGCATCGACGTGAACTGGGAAAACAGCAGCACCCGCCGCCCTTCGCTGAGCAGTTCCTCGAGCATCTCCAGCAGGCTGCCCAGCTTGCCCTTGTCGGCATGCGAGCCCTTGATCTCGGCGCCTTTGACCAGGCGCAGGTCGCAGCACACCTGGCGCAGCTTGAGCAGGGCGTCGAGGATGACGATCTGGCTGCGCGCCGCACCGTTGCGGGCGATCTCGTCGCGGACTTTCCTGTCCATGGCCACCCGCACGGTTTCGTAGGTATCGCGCTGGGCGTCGCTGAGCTCGACCCAGTGGATCATCTCGGTCTTGGCCGGCAACTCCTGGGCCACCTGTTCCTTGGTGCGGCGCAGGAGGAACGGGCGAATGCGACTGGCCAGGTGGGCCATGCGCTCGCTGTCGCCATGACGCTCGATGGGCACGCGATAGTCGCGGTTGAAGCGCTTGAGGTCGCCCAGCCAGCCAGGCATCAGGAAGTGGAAGAGCGACCACAGCTCGCCGAGGTTGTTCTCCATCGGCGTACCGGTCAGGCACAGGCGCTGGTTGGCCTGCAATTCGCAAACGGCGAGGGCGGCCTTGCTGGTGCTGCTCTTGATGTTCTGCGCCTCGTCGAGGACCAGCAGGTGCCAGGGCCGCTCATGCAGGTGCTGGAGGTCGCGGGGGACCAGGGCGTAGGTGGTCAGGACCAGGTCGTATTCGTGCAGCGAGGCGAAATGCTTGCTGCGACCGGGGCCTTGCAGGGCGAGCACGCGCAGCTCCGGGGCGAAGCGCTGGGCCTCGTCGAGCCAGTTGGGGACCAGGCTGGTGGGCATCACCGCCAGGGCTGGGTGCTCGAGGCGCCCGGCTTGCTTTTCCAGCAACAGGTGGGCGAGGGTCTGCAGGGTCTTGCCCAGGCCCATGTCGTCGCCGAGGATGCCGCCGGTGCCCATCTCGCGCAGGGCCTGCATCCAGTTCAGGCCTTGCTGCTGGTAGGGGCGCAAGGTGGCGTTCAGGCCTGCCGGGGGCTCGACCTGCACGTCGCGGGCGTCGCGCAGGCGCCGGCCCAGGTCGCGCACGTGGCTGCCGCCTTCCCAGTGCAGGGGCAGGTGTTCGAGGTCGTTCAGGCGCGCCGCGTCGGCGCGGTCCAGGCGTAGGGAGGGACCGATGCTGTCGTCATGCAGGTACAGCTCGCCCAGCGTGCCCATCACGGCCTTGATGCGGCCATAGGGCAGGGCGACGCGCAGCGCCGGCGCGTCGAGCCGGCCACGGTTCATGTCGATCAGCAGGTGTTCGTCGTCACTGCGTCGGGCCAGCTCGCTGGGGCGTAGCAATTCGGGGCTGCTGCGCAGCAGCTGGAGGACGATCGGCAGCAGGCTGTGGCGCTGGCCATCGACGACGATCCCCAGTTCCAGGTCGAACCATTCATGGCCTGGCGCCTCCACCACGGTGGCGTACCAGTCGTCCACCTCCTGCAGGTTGAAGGCGAAGTCGCGGTGGATGTCGATCACCCAGCCGGCCTTGCGCAGGCGTGGCAGGTGCTCGCGGGCGAAGTGCAGCCAGGCCTCGTCGTCGGGCAACTGGAACATCTCGCCGGCGCTGTCGGGCAGGGCCTTGCTCTGCCGCGTGGCGGGTTTGAAGCCCAGGTCGTGCAAGGCCTTGCGCAGCGCCTGTTCGGCGCGGGGCTGGCGCTGGATGCGCTGGCTGGTCGTTTCCACCAGTCGGGTCAATGGCTTGTCGCCGTTGCCGCTGGCGCGCAGGCCGTCGTAGTCGAACGACAGCGCGGCACGGTGTTGCATCTGGCGCTGCATGCGCCCGGTCTTGGGCATGTAGGCGCTGAATTCGAGGCTGCCGAGGGTCAGGTGGGGCCGTGGTTCGATGCCGTCGATGTCCTCGGTGCTGACGGTGGTCGGCGTGGGCACCTGGCGGTTCAGGGCATTGAGCCGGTGGCTCAGAGGCACGACCAAGTGTTCCGGGACCGTGGGTGCCCGCGACAGCTGGCTGGCGATGAATGGATCCAGGTCGTGGGTCAGCTTGCCGACCTGGCCGGTGGTAGTGTCCACGTAATGCAGTGGCTCCAGTGGCAGCACCTGGGCCAGGGCCTGCTCATCGGCATACCAGGCGCCCCGGTAGCTGCCGTTGTCCAGGCGGACCCAGCGGAACGCCGCGTGGCGTTCGGGGCCGGGCTGCAGGGGCAGGTCGTCACGCCCTCGGAACAACAGGTGACCGGTGGCCAGGGCATAGCCCAGCAGCTCGGCGCCAAGGGCGCCGCCGATGAAGAGGGTGTTCGGTAGGCCACCTTTCGCCCGCTCTGCTTCAATGAGCCGAAGCAGGCGGCCATCGGCTTCGGTCACGTAGCGGGGCGGGTAGTAGATCAGTTCTGGCAACGAGGTGATGCGGGTGAGTTCCAGGGCGCCGCCGTTCTGCCGCGTGCCCTTGAGCACCGTCAGGTAGCACTGCTCCTGGTCCATGCCGACGCGGTAGTAGAGCGCCCGGCCCTTGTGGTCCGCCTTGGGGGCGGGCTGCTCGACCGGGTTCGCCATGGCCTCGACCCAGGAGTGCAGCTCGGGCGAAAGACTGGCGTGGGTATCGGTCTGGGCGCTGACCGGGGCGGGTGCGTGGCGCAACAGGAACAGGGCTGCGGCGCAGTGCTTGCAGTTGTGGCCTACCGGGCAACTGCAGGTTCCCTCGAACTCGATCCCGTCTTTGGTCATTTGCACGCTGAGCCATTGCTGGTACACGCGCCCTGCGGAGCCCGTGCATTCGGCCTGGACCCTCGTCTCGTCGACCGCGACCAGCCGGACCCGGCCGTCCTCGGCATAGGCTTCGCCGCGTTGCAGCGTGCGCGGGTCGAACCAGTCGCGCCAGTCATCGAGCTCGCGGACGAAGAACTGCACAGCGCTCTCGTTCACCTTACTGCTCCATCATCTCCGGGCTCAGTACCGGCAGCTTGCGCTCACCGACCGGCGCGATCTTCAGCAGCAGCGCCAGGTGACCGCCGTCGAGGAAGGTCAGTTGGTTGGCCTTCATGGTGCTGTTGCTCTGCCTGAACTGCTCGCTCTGCAGCACGCTGCCATTGCCATCGAGCTGGTTGACCCAGAAGTTGGCCTCCACGGTGATGAAGCGCCCCTGGGCGATGCTCAGGTTGCCCTCGATGGGGAAGTGGCCGAACTGCTCCTGACCTGCGCCCAGGGCGATGCGGCTCGGCTCGCTGCCGACCTGCTGCTGCCAGGCCTTGTGCAGCAGCACGGTATAGCTGGGCGTGGCCTGCAGGCGGGTGACTTCGTCGTTCAGCGCGGTCGGGCGTTCGGCGTCCTTGTTCAGGCGTGGGGCGCCGGCGCTCCAGTCTTCGGGGGCGAACGGGCTGTTCACCGCGGGCACGGCGTTCTGCCGGACCAGGATCATTTCCACCTGATAGGGGCCTTCGGCGAAGGCAGCCGGCGCGATCAGCGTCAGCAGCAATGTCAGGCAACGGATGGCACGCATGGATGTTCCTTAAGGCTGTGGGCTCAGGCGCTCGAACAGCGCCTCCAGGGTGTTGAAACGTTCGTCCGGGCGCTCCATCGGCACGAAGAAGCGGAACTGGGTGGCGCCCTCGAACTTGTAGCGTTTGGGCTGGCCCTGGATCAGCTTGATCAGGGTCAGCGGGTCGACTGGCGTCTCGGCCTCGAACTCGAGCTTGCCGCCGTTGGGGCCGGCGTCGACCTTCTTGATGCCGAGCTTTTCCGCTTGCAGCTTGAGCTGGGTCAGGCGCATGAGGTTCTTGGTCGGCTCGGGCAGCAGGCCGAAGCGGTCGATCATCTCGACCTGCAGGTCCTTGAGGCCGTCCTCGTCGGCTGCCGAGGCGATGCGCTTGTAGAGGATCAGGCGAGCATGGACATCCGGCAGGTAGTCCTCCGGGATCAGCGCCGGCAGGCGCAGGTTGATCTCCGGGCCGCCGCCCAGGGGTTGCTCGAGGTTCGGCTGAGTGCCCTTGCGGATCGCCTTGACCGCACGCTCGAGCATTTCCATGTAGAGGGTGAAGCCCACTGCCTGGATCTGCCCGCTCTGGCCTTCGCCGAGCAGTTCACCAGCGCCACGGATCTCCAGGTCGTTGGTGGCCAGGACGAAGCCCGCGCCCAGGTCCTGGGTGTTGGCGATGGCCTCCAGGCGTTTCTCGGCGTCGGCGCTGATCTGCTGGCGTGGCGGCGTGAGCAGGTAGGCGTAGGCCTGGTGGTGACTGCGCCCGACCCGGCCGCGCAACTGGTGCAACTGGGCCAGGCCGAACTTGTCGGCGCGCTCGATGACGATGGTATTGGCGCTGGGCACGTCGATGCCGGTCTCGATGATGGTCGAGGCCACCAGCACGTTGAAGCGCTTGTGGTAGAAGTCGCTCATCACCTGTTCCAGCTCGCGCTCGCGCATCTGCCCGTGGCCGATGCCGATGCGCGCCTCCGGGACCAGCTCGGCCAGTTCGGCGGCACACTTCTCGATGCTCTTGACGTCGTTGTGCAGGTAGTACACCTGGCCGCCGCGCAGCAGTTCGCGCAGCAGCGCTTCCTTGACCGTGCTCTTGTTCTGCTCCATGACGAAGGTGCGCACCGACAGGCGTCGCGCCGGCGGGGTGGCGATGATCGACAGGTCGCGCATGCCCGACACCGCCATGTTCAAGGTCCGTGGGATCGGCGTGGCGGTCAGGGTGAGGATGTCCACCTCGCTGCGCAGGGCCTTGAGCTGCTCCTTCTGGCGCACGCCGAAGCGGTGTTCCTCGTCGATGACGACCAGGCCCAGGTCCTTGAAGCGCACGTCGTCCTGCAACAGCTTGTGGGTACCGATGAGGATGTCGATCTTGCCTTCGGCGAGGTCTGCCGCGGCGCTGGCGACTTCCTTGGCCGACTTGAAGCGGCTCATCACCTCGACCGTCACCGGCCAGTCGGCGAAGCGGTCGCGGAAGCTGTTGTAGTGCTGCTGGGCGAGCAGGGTGGTGGGCACCAGCACCGCCACCTGGCGGCCGCTGTGCACGGCGATGAAGGCCGCGCGCATGGCCACCTCGGTCTTGCCGAAGCCGACGTCGCCACAGACCAGGCGGTCCATGGGCTTGCCGGCGAGCATGTCGGCGCGCACCGCCTCGATGGCGCTTTGCTGGTCGGGGGTTTCCTCGAAGGGGAAGCCGGCGCTGAAGGTGGCGTAGTCGGCGGCCGGGTCGGCGAACGCATGGCCCTTGCGCGCGGCGCGGCGGGCATAGATGTCGAGCAGCTCGGCGGCGACGTCGCGGACCTGCTCGGCGGCTTTGCGCTTGGCCTTTTGCCAGGCTTCCGAGCCGAGCCGGTGCAGCGGCGCCAGGACATCGTCGCTGCCGGTGTAGCGGGCGATCAGGTGCAGGTTGGCCACCGGCACGTAGAGCTTGGCGCCCTCGGCGTATTCCAGGGTGAGGAATTCGGCGACTTGATTGTCCACCTCCAGCGTGGCCAGGCCCAGGTAGCGTCCCACGCCGTGGTCGATGTGCACCACCGGGGCGCCTTCGCGCAATTCGGTGAGGTTCTTGATCACCGCGTCGTTGGCCGCGTCGCCGCGCTTCTCGCGGCGCCGGCGCTGCATCACGCGCTGGCCGAACAGCGGGCTCTCGGCGACCAGGGCCAGGCCTGGGTCGTCCAGCAGCAGGCCGTCGTCGAGGGGGGCGATGGTGATCGCCAGGCGCTCGCTGCCAGTGACGAAATCGGCCCAGCCCTCGACCGTCTGCGGGCGCAGCTTGAGGCGCTCGAGCAGCTCCAGCAGGACCTCGCGGCGGCCCGCCGATTCGGCGGTGAACAGCACGCGGCCGGGGAACTGGTCGAGGAAGTTCGCCAGCTCCGCCAGCGGCTGGTTGGCCTTGGCCTCGATCGCCAGGTTCGGCAGGGGGCGTGCCGGGAAACGCTCGCGGCCGACGCCCGGCTCGACCTCGTCGCTGCTGACCACCACCCGTGGCCATTGTTTGAGGCGGGCGAAGCAGTCCTCTACCGGCAGGAACAGCTCAGCGGGCGGCAACAGCGGGCGGGTCAGGTCGCCACGGCGCTCGTCGTAGCGCCCGCGCACGTCGTTCCAGAAGTGCTCGGCGGCCTGTTCCACGCCTGGCAGGGAGAACACCTGGGTGTCTGCCGGCAGGTAGTCGAACAGGGTCGAGGTCTCTTCGAAGAACAGCGGCAGGTAGTATTCGATGCCGGCCGGGATGATGCCGCTGGCCAGGTCCTGGAAGATCGCGCTACGGCGGAAGTCGACGTCGAAACGTTCGCGAAAGCGTGCCTTGAAGCGCGTGACTTCCTCCTTCTGCATGGGGAATTCGCGGGCTGGCAGCAGGCGCACCGAGTCGACCTTGTCGATCGAGCGCTGGGTCTCCGGGTCGAAGGTGCGCAGGGTCTCGATCTCGTCGTCGAACAGGTCGATCCGGTAGGGCAGCTTGCTGCCCATGGGGAACAGGTCGATCAGCGCGCCGCGCACGGCGAACTCGCCATGCTCGTAGACCGTGTCGACGCAGCGGTAGCCGCTGGCCTCCAGGCGTGTACGCATCTGTTCCACGTCGATGGTCTGGCCCACGTCCAGCACCAGGCTGCTGCCCAGCAGGAAGCGCGTCGGCGCCAGGCGGTGCAGGGCGGTGGTGACCGGCACCACGAGGATGCCGTGGTCCAGCTCCGGCAGCCGGTAGAGGCTGGCGATGCGCTGGGAGATGATGTCCTGGTGCGGCGAGAACAGGTCGTAGGGCAGGGTTTCCCAGTCGGGGAAGGGCAGCACCGGCAGGTCTGGGGCGAAGAAGCGCAGCTCCTGCTCGAGACGGTCGGCGGCCTGGCTGTCGGCGGTCAGCAGCAGGGTGAAGCGGCCAGCGCTGCTGGCGGCTTCGGCGATGGCCAGGCTCAGGGCGGCACCGGGCAGGTTGCCCCAGGTTTGCTTGCCGGCCGTGGCCGATAATTGCGGTAGGCGCAGAACTGACACGGAAGATCCGACTCCAAGCGTTGCGGCAAAGACGACAATTGTACCGGTGCCGGTGCGCGCTGTCAGGCTCGGCAAGGGCGTGGCGGCGGGGTCCGCTGGCAGCGACAGGCGCTCATTGCCCGATACGCCATGGGGCGTCATAATGTAGCCCCTTTTTTCTCCCCCTACATGTGGAAGGTTCCCGTGACTCAGAAGCCCGACCAGTGTCTTGGTGAGTGGATCGATCGTGAAGCCCTGGCTGAAGCGATGATCCCGCTTATCGGTCAGCTCTACCGCAACAACAACGTGGTGAGCTCGATCTATGGCCGCAGCCTGATCAACCGTTCGGTTATCTCGATCCTCAAAGCCCACCGCTTTGCCCGTCACCGTCAGAGCGACGAGACCGAGCTGTCCGTCCACGAGACATTCCCCCTGCTCAAGGCCATGAGCGAGCTGAAACTGGGCGCCGCTTCGGTCGACCTGGGCAAGCTGGCCAACAAGTTCAAGCTCGAAGGCAACGGCCGCAGCGTCGAGCAGTTCGTGCGCGAAGAGCTGGCTGACGTCGTCGGCCAGCAGAACGCTGCCGCACGCAAGGGCACCGACGTCGTCCTGTACGGCTTCGGCCGCATCGGCCGCCTGCTGGCGCGCATCCTGATCGAGAAGACCGGCGGTGGCGACGGCCTGCGCCTGCGGGCCATCGTCGTGCGCAAGGGTGCCGAGAACGATCTGGTCAAGCGTGCCAGCCTGCTGCGTCGTGACTCGGTGCACGGCCCGTTCGATGGCACCATCGTCATCGACGAGGAGCACAACACCATCACCGCCAACGGCAACCTGATCCAGGTGATCTACTCCAACGACCCGGCGTCGATCGACTACACCCAGTACGGCATCGACAATGCCCTGCTGGTCGACAACACCGGCAAGTGGCGTGACGCCGAGGGCCTGGGCCAGCACCTGCAGTGCCCGGGCATCGAGCGTGTGATCCTCACCGCGCCGGGCAAGGGCGCGCTGAAGAACATCGTGCACGGCATCAACCACGGCGACATCACTGCCGACGACAAGATCATCTCCGCCGCCTCCTGCACCACCAACGCCATCGTGCCGGTGCTCAAGGCCGTGAATGACCAGTACGGCATCGTCAACGGCCACGTCGAGACCGTTCACTCGTTCACCAACGACCAGAACCTGATCGACAACTTCCACAAGGGCAGCCGTCGTGGCCGCGCCGCGCCGCTGAACATGGTCATCACCGAGACCGGTGCCGCCACCGCCGCCGCCAAGGCGCTGCCGGTGCTCAAGGGCAAGCTGACCGGCAACGCCATCCGCGTGCCGACGCCGAACGTCTCGATGGCCATCCTCAACCTGAACCTGGAAAAGGCCACCAGCCGCGACGAGATCAACGAGTTCCTGCGCCAGACCGCCATGCACTCGGAACTGCACAAGCAGATCGATTACGTCAGCTCCCAGGAAGTGGTGTCCACCGACTTCGTCGGCTCCCGCCACGCCGGTGTGGTCGACGCCGAGGCGACCATCTGCAACGACAACCGCGTTGTCCTGTACGTCTGGTACGACAACGAATTCGGTTACAGCTGCCAGGTGGTGCGCGTGATGGAAGAGATGGCCGGTGTGAACCCGCCAGCGTTTCCACGCTGATCCGCTTGTAATGCGTTGAAAAAACGGGAACCTTCGGGTTCCCGTTTTTTTTGGCATTTTTTGTGTTCACCCAGGTCTGGCGCGGTAGCTGCTGGGCGGCCTTGTGTCGCGAAAGGGCTGCGCTGGTCTGAGGGCAGTGGAGCTGGCTTGCCGGCGATAGGGCCGGTACAGACAACACAAGACAGACGCTCCAACAGGCGCCGCGCCAGCATGGCTGGCCAACCGAGAGATCCAATGTGCGCACGACCCTGCTGTTCATCCTGATGCTGCTCGCTGCCTGCAACCCTGCGCCCACCCTCGAACGCCTGGGCGGCCCGACCATGGGCAGCAGCTACAGCATCCAGTACGTGCGCGAACCCGGCGGCCCGTCGCCAGCGCAGGTACAGGACGCGGTCGAGGCGATCCTGCGCGACATCGACGGGCACTTCTCGACCTACCGGGGTGACTCCACCGTCAGCCGCTTCAACCAGCTGCCGGCCAACCAGTGCCAGGCTGTGGGCGCCGATATGCTGGCGCTGGTCGCCTTCGGCCAGCAACTGGCCGAACAGAGCCAGGGTGCCTTCGATCTCACCGTCGAGCCCTTGCTCGACCTCTGGGGCTTCGGCCCCCAGGCCCGCCGCGAGCAGGTGCCCGACCCGCAGGCGCGGGCCCTGGTACGCCAGCGCGTGGGCTATCGCCACCTGCGCATCGAGGGCGATGCGTTGTGCAAGGACGCGCCCGTGGAACTGGACTTCAACAGCATCGCCGCCGGCCATGCCGTCGACCTGATCGCCGGGCGGCTGCGCGCCATGGGTATCATCGATTTCCTCGCCGAAGCCACGGGGGAACTCAAGGCCGAGGGCCGCAAGCCCGACGGCAGCCCCTGGCGCATCGCCCTGGAATTGCCCCGCGAGGACCGTCAGATCGCGCGCCAGGTAATTGCCGTGGATGGCCTGGCAGTGTCGACCTCGGGTGACTATCGCCACTATTTCGAGGAGAATGGCCGGCGCTATTCGCACGCCTTCGATGCCCGCCTCGGGCGCCCGGTCGAACATGACCTGGCCGCGGTCACCGTGCTCGATGCCTCGGCGCTGCGGGCCGACGGCTATTCGACCCTGCTGTTGATCCTGGGGCCGCAACAGGGCTGGGACTTCGCCATCGCCCATGGCATCGCGGCCATGCTGGTGACCCGGACGCAGGATGGGTTCGTCTCCCGGGCTACGCCTGGCTTCGAACGAAAGCTCAAAGGCGAGTGAAAGGCGAGTGAAAGGCAAGGCACGGATGATCGCCGCCAGGGAATCGGTGAACGACATGTAGTGCAGGCAAGATTGGCCTACGACGCGACCAAGGGTTAATGTGCGCGGCGTTCAGGCTTGATTAGACTGCACCCGAATTTTCTCATGGCGCCCCGGCGACATGATCGCGCCCCGCGGCCAACCGGCCGGCGGGCCAGTTCTGAAGGAGTACGCATGGCTGTCTACAACTACGACGTAGTGGTGCTGGGTTCCGGCCCGGCCGGAGAAGGTGCGGCAATGAATGCCGCCAAAGCAGGACGCAAGGTGGCGATGGTCGACAGCCGTCGCCAGGTCGGCGGCAACTGCACCCACTTGGGCACCATCCCGTCCAAGGCCCTGCGTCACTCGGTGCGGCAGATCATGCAGTTCAACACCAACCCGATGTTCCGCGCCATCGGCGAGCCGCGCTGGTTCTCCTTCCCCGATGTGCTCAAGAGCGCCGAGAAGGTGATCTCCAAGCAGGTCGCCTCGCGCACCGGCTACTACGCGCGCAACCGTGTCGACCTGTTCTTCGGCACCGGCAGCTTCGCCGACGAGCAGACCGTCGATGTGGTCTGCCCCAATGGCGTGGTCGAGAAGCTGGTGGCCAAGCACATCATCATCGCCACCGGTTCGCGTCCGTACCGCCCGGCCGACATCGACTTCCACCACCCGCGCGTCTACGACAGCGACACCATCCTCAGCCTGAGCCACACCCCGCGCAAGCTGATCGTCTACGGTGCCGGGGTGATCGGTTGCGAATACGCCTCGATCTTCAGTGGCCTGGGTGTGCTGGTGGAGCTGGTGGACAACCGTGGCCAGCTGCTGAGCTTCCTGGACTCGGAAATTTCCCAGGCGCTGAGCTACCACTTCAGCAACAACAACATCACCGTGCGCCACAACGAGGAGTACGAGCGGGTCGAAGGCCTGGACAACGGTGTCATCCTGCACCTGAAGTCGGGCAAGAAGATCAAGGCCGACGCCCTGCTGTGGTGCAATGGCCGAACCGGCAACACCGACAAGCTGGGCCTTGAGAACATCGGCATCAAGATCAACAGCCGTGGCCAGATCGAGGTCGACCAGAGCTACCGCACCAGCGTGCCGAACATCTACGGCGCCGGTGACGTGATCGGCTGGCCGAGCCTGGCCAGCGCTGCCCACGACCAGGGCCGCTCGGCCGCAGGCAGCATCGTCGACAACGGCAGCTGGCGCTTCGTCGATGACGTGCCGACCGGTATCTACACCATTCCGGAGATCAGCTCGATCGGCAAGAACGAGCAGGAGCTGACCCAGGCCAAGGTGCCCTACGAAGTGGGCAAGGCTTTCTTCAAGAGCATGGCCCGCGCGCAGATCGCCGGCGAGCCGCAGGGCATGCTGAAGATCCTGTTCCACCGCGAGACCCTGGAAATCCTCGGCGTGCACTGCTTCGGCTACCAGGCCTCGGAGATCGTCCACATCGGCCAGGCGATCATGAACCAGCCGGGTGAGCTGAACAATCTCAAGTACTTCGTCAACACCACCTTCAACTACCCGACCATGGCCGAAGCCTATCGGGTAGCTGCCTACGACGGCCTGAACCGGCTTTTTTGAGCGGCTCCGGCCGGTGGCCTGAGCCGGCCGGGGAGACCGGGTTCAGTCCTTCCCAAGGGTGGTCTTGGCCAAACCGGGAAAGTCTGTGATCAGGCTGTCTACGCCAAAGTCGGCGAGCCGGCGCATCAGCGCCGGTTCGTTGACCGTCCACACCGACACATGCAACCCCTGGCGCTGGGCCTTGAGCAGGCGCTCGGGGGTGCACAGCGTCCAATTCAGTGCCAGCAGGGTACAGCCGTAGTTCTGCGCCACCTTCAGCGGATCGAGCCAGGCATATTCGGCGACCAGCCCGCGCGAGACGTCTGGCACCAGCTCCAGGGCGGCGCCCAGCACCTCCCGTGAACTGGAGGTGATGGTGACCTTGTCGAGCAGGCCGAAGCGCTGGGCCAGCTCGCGGATCGCCAGCACGGTGCTGGCGGCACGGGTGCGCGAGGCGCTCTTGACCTCCAGCTGCCAGTGCTCGAAGGCACACTTCTCGAACAGTTCCTCCAGGCGCGGGATAGGGCAGGGCTGCACCCAGCCTGGGCCACCCTTGCGCGCATCGTAGGTGGCCAGCTCGGCGGCGGTGTGCTCGACCACCTTGCCTCGGCGGCCGGTGGTGCGCTTGAGGGTCGGGTCATGGATCACCATCAGCTCGTTGTCGGCCGACAGGTGCAGGTCCAGTTCGCAGCGATCGACGCCGTGCGACAGGCACTGGCGAAAGCTGGTCAGGGTGTTTTCGGGCGCTTCGCCTTTGGCGCCGCGATGGCCATAGATCAGGGTCACGTTCGTTCCTTCAGGTCTGAAATGGGGAAAGGCTCAAGAGGCGGATTCGTCCTGCTCCCGCAGCTGGCGGCGTTGTTGTTGTTGGCGCTGCAGGATGTAGCGGGCCAGGAGCTGGCGCTGGGCGTCGGTCATGTCGACGAATTCGGTGCCGACCTCGTAGTCGCCCTGCGGGCGTGGGTCGCAGTGGGTGACCCGGCCGCGCAGCAGCAGGCCATGGGCCCGGGGCATCAGCACCATTTTCACCGCCACCCGGGTGCCGGGGGCGATCTGCGCGGCCTGGGCGAACTCGATACCCCCCTCGGAGAGGATCACCCGCTGCGCTTGGCCGATTTCGCCGAGCAGGGTCTGGGCGAGCACCGCGCCGAGCAGGTCGAGGCGTTTGTTCTGCACCCGCAGGAAGGCGGCCAGGGTGCGATCCTTCTCGCTCAACTGGCGCATCAGGTGTTGCGATTCGAAGTCGGCCAGGTGCAGTTCGCTGAGCAGGTTGAACAGCGGTGAAGCATCTTGCAACAGGTCTGTCTCCAGGGCCTCGGCCGCGCTCAAGGGGCTGATTTGAAGTGCGATCCTGTCTTCGATGCGGTAGTATTCGCGGCGATCTTCTTCGTCTAGTGTCGTCATGGCGAACCCATGGTTACGGCGGTGGTCCGAGTGTAAAGCCGCCATTGGCGCCCCGCCACAAGGACGTTCCCTTTCATCCGAACAAGCCCCGACATGTTCAGACCTCTTTTCGTATTCATCGGTACGCGCTACACCCGTGCCAAGCGCCGCAATCACTTCGTCTCGTTCATTTCGCTCACCTCGATGATCGGCCTCGCCCTCGGTGTGGTGGTGATGATCGTGGTGCTGTCGGTGATGAACGGTTTCGACCACGAGATGCGTACCCGCGTGCTGGGCATGATCCCGCATGCCACGCTGGAAAGCGGCCAGCCGGTCGACGATTGGCCGGCCCTCGCCCAACAAGTAAAGCAGAATCCGCGTGTGCTGGCGGTCGCTCCGTTCACCCAGATGCAGGGGCTGCTGACCCACGACGGCAAGGTGCAGAAGGTGTTGCTCAACGGCATCGATCCCGCCCGCGAGCGGCAGGTGTCGATCATCGACGACTTCATCCGCGAAGGCAGCCTCGACCGGCTGGCGCCAGGCGAGTGGGGCATCCTGATCGGCGACAAGGCCGCCGCCAAGCTGGGCGTGGGCATCGGCGACAAGCTGACCTTCGTCGCCCCGGAGGTCAGCGTGACGCCGGCCGGCATGTTCCCGCGCATGAAGCGCTTCACCGTGGTCGGCACCTTCCATGTCGGGGCCGGTGAGATCGACGGCTATCTGGGCCTGACCAACATCGCCGACCTGTCCCGCCTGCACCGCTGGAAAGCCGAGCAGGTCCAGGGCCTGCGCCTGAAGTTCGATGACCTGTTCCAGGCGCCGCGCGTGGCCTGGGACATCGCCCAGCACCTGGGCGAGGAATTCTACCCCCGCGACTGGACCCGCACCCACGGCAACCTGTACCAGGCGATCCGCATGGAGAAGGCCATGATCGGCCTGCTGCTGCTGCTGATCGTGGCGGTGGCGGCGTTCAACATCATTTCCACGCTGGTGATGGTGGTCAACGACAAGCGCGGCGATATCGCCATCCTGCGCACCCTCGGCGCCACGCCTGGGCAGATCATGGCCATCTTCATGGTCCAGGGTACGGTGATCGGCGTGGTCGGCACCTTGATCGGCGCGTTGGTCGGCATCTTCGCCGCGCTCAATGTCAGTGCGGTGATCGCTGGCATCGAGAAGCTGATCGGGCACAAGTTCCTCAATGCCGACGTGTACTTCATCGATTACCTGCCGTCGCAGATCATGGCCGAGGACGTGTGGATGGTCTGCGGTGCGGCGCTGGTCCTGAGTTTCTTCGCCACCCTGTATCCGGCCTGGCGTGCGGCGCGCACCCAGCCTGCAGAGGCGCTACGTTATGAGTGAATCGCGCATGAGTGATAAAGCCGTACTGAGTTGCCGCAACCTGGGCAAGGCCTACGAGGAAGGCCCGGAGTCGGTGCAGGTGCTGTCCGGGTTGAACCTGGAGCTGCACGCCGGTGAGCGGGTGGCCATCGTCGGTAGCTCCGGCTCCGGCAAGAGCACCTTGCTCAACCTGCTGGGTGGCCTGGACACGCCGAGCCAGGGCAGCGTCTGGCTGGCTGGCGAGGAGCTGTCGGCACTCGGCGAGCGGGCCCGTGGCCTGTTGCGCAACCGCGCCCTGGGCTTCGTCTACCAGTTTCACCACCTGCTGCCGGAGTTCACCGCCCTGGAGAACGTGTGCATGCCGCTGCTGATCGGCCGCACACCGATCCCCGAGGCCCGCGAGCGCGCCGAGGCGCTGCTCAAGCGTGTGGGCCTGGGCCATCGCCTGAGCCACAAGCCGGCCGAGCTGTCCGGCGGTGAGCGCCAGCGCGTGGCGATCGCCCGTGCCCTGGTCAACCGCCCGGGCCTGGTGATGCTCGACGAGCCCACCGGCAACCTCGACCATCACACTGCCCAGGGCATCCAGGAGTTGATGCAGGAGCTTTCCAGCCATTCGCAGACGGCCTTTTTGGTGGTGACCCACGACCTCAACCTGGCGCGCCAGATGGACCGGGTGCTGCGCCTGGACGATGGCCACCTGGTGCCGATCTGAGTCGCTTGCACGGGGTGGCACGGGCCGCCTCGTAACCAACCTTCATTGGGTGTTCTCGTACATGTTCAGACCCTTGCCCTTGTTCATCGGTGCTCGCTACACCCGTGCCAAGCGCCGTAACCACTTCATCTCGTTCATCTCCATGACCTCGATGATCGGCCTGTCCCTGGGCGTGCTGGCGATGATCGTGGTGCTCTCGGTGATGAACGGCTTCCAGCGCGAGATGAGTTCGCGCATCCTCGGCCTGGTGCCTCACGCCAGCATCCTCGGCGTGCAACCGCTGGACGACTGGCGCAAGGTGGCGGACGCAGCCCTGAAGAACCCCGCGGTGATGGCCGCTGCACCGCTGACGGAAATGGAAGGCATGCTCTCCTACAAGGGCGCGATGCAGCCGATCCAGGTCAGTGGCATCGACCCGGCCGAGGAGGGCAAGGTCTCCATCGTTGGCCAGCACATCGTCCAGGGCCGCCTGCAGGACCTGCTGCCGGGCGAGTATGGCGTGGTGATCGGCGAGCTGACCGCTCGGCGCTTTCGTCTCAACACCGGCGACAAGCTGACCCTGATCGTCCCGGAGATCAGCAAGGCACCGGGCGGCATCACCCCCCGTATGCAGCGCCTGACCGTGGTCGGCATCTTCAAGGTCGGTGCCGAGCTGGACGGTTCCCAGGCCTACATCAACGTGGCCGACGCCGGCGAGATGCAGCGCTGGGCACCGGGCAGCGTGCAGGGCGTGCGCCTGAAGCTGCACGACCTGTACGCTGCGCCGCAGGTGTCCAAGGCGATCGCCGCCGGGCTGGGCGATGCCTACCGTGCCGATGACTGGTCGCACACCCAGGGCAGCCTGTTCAGCGCCATGAAAATGGAAAAGACCATGATCGGCTTGTTGCTGTTGATGATCATCGCCGTGGCGGCGTTCAACATCATCGCTACGCTGGTCATGGTGGTGAACGACAAGGGTTCGGACATCGCCATCCTGCGCACCATCGGCGCCACGCCTGCGCAGATCATGGGCACGTTCATGGTCCAGGGGTCGCTGATCGGTATCGTCGGCACCCTGGTCGGTGGTGTGCTCGGGGTGATCGCCGCGCTCAACGTCAGCCAGATCGTCGGTTGGCTGGAGCGGGTCAGTGGGCAGCACATCTTCACGTCCGATGTGTATTTCATCAGCAGCCTGCCGTCGCAGTTGCAGTGGGGGGATGTGGCGATCATCTGCGCGGCGGGGTTGGTGATGAGCTTCCTGGCCACGATCTATCCGGCGTATCGTGCTTCCCAGGTGGAACCGGCGATGGCGTTGCGGTACGAGTGATCTACGGGCAGGGCCGCTGTGCGGCCCATCGCGGGCAAGCCCAGGCAGGGGCAGCGGCGCTCACGAATCATGTGCCATTGCAAGGGAATCCGTTGCGGGCGGATAGACAGCTCCTCTCACCGTGCTTCGGGTAACTCGATCAGGAACCGTGTCCAGCCTCCCGCGCATTCGGCCCGGATGTTCCCGCCATGGGCCTGCACGATCGAGCGGGTGATCGCCAGCCCCAGCCCCGCATGCTCGCTGCTGCCTTCCTGGCGTGCGGGGTCGGCCCGGTAGAAGCGGTCGAACAGCCGCGGCAGTATTTGCGCCGCGATGGCCGGGCCGGTATTGGCCACGCTGATGTGCAGCCCCGGCGCCAGTGTCACTCGGATCTCTCCGCCGCTGGGCGTGAAGCGCAGGGCATTGTCCAGCAGATTGGACAGGGCCCTGCGCAGCATGTGCCGATCACCCTCCAACTGCGCCTCACCCACACGCTGCAGGCGTACCTCGGCGTCCTCGGCCAGTGGCGCGTAGTACTCCAGCAAGGCATCCACCTCCGCGGCAAGGTCCAGCGGCTGGCGGTTGGGGGGCAGCAGGCCATGGTCGGCCTTGGCCAGGTAGAGCATGTCGTTGACCAGTTGCGCCATCCATTGCAGCTCCTCCAGGTTACCGTGCAGGGCTTCGCGATAGTCCTCCAGGCTGCGTGGCCGGGTGAGGGTGACCTGGGTGTGGGTCAGCAGGTTGGACAGTGGCGTACGCAGCTCGTGGGCGATGTCGGCGGAAAATGCCGAAAGGCGTTGGAAGGCATCCTCCAGGCGCTGCAGCATGGCGTTGACCGTGCTGGCGAGCTCGGCCAGTTCCTCGGGCATCTGCGCCACCGGCAGCCGGGTTGTCAGCGAGCGGGCGTTGACGCTGGCGGCGACATCGCCCATCTGCCGCAATGGTCGCAGCCCGCGCCGGGCGGCCCAGGCGCCGAGCAGCGCGGTGGCCAGGGCCGAAAGGCCGACGGTGAGCCAGATCAGGCGCTGCATGCCTTGCAGGAAATGCTGGTGATGGGTGATGTCGAGGAACAGGGTCAGTTGCGCCGAGCCCGGGGTGGCGGTGTCCAGGCGGGCGCCCAGGCTGCGGTAGTCGACGCCGTTGGCGTGCAGGGTGGCCAGGCCGGGCTGGCGTGGTGCGTCCGGTAGGTCAGGCCGGCTGTCGAACCATAGCGTGCCGTCGCCGCCGCGGATGCGCAGGGCCAGGTCGGCCTGGTGGCTGAGCTCGATGCGCAAGGCCAGCAGGTGTGGCGCCAGTTCGGCGGGGGAGCTCACGCCGTCGAGCAGGGCGTGCAGAACCGACAGCCGGCTGCCTAGCAGTTGTTCGTCCAGTTCGATGAAGTGCTGTTCGCTGGCCCGGCTGAACAGCACGCCGGCGGTCAGCGAGACGGCGGCGGTACAGGCGGCGAAGAGCAGGGCAAGGCGCCCACCGAGGGACAGGCGCGGCATCAGTCCTGGCGCTCCTCGAGCACGTAGCCCATGCCGCGTACGGTGTGGATCAGCTTGTTGTCGTGGGCGTCGTCGATCTTCAGGCGCAGGCGGCGGATCGCCACCTCGATGACGTTGGTGTCGCTGTCGAAGTTCATGTCCCAGACCTGCGAGGCGATCAGCGACTTGGGCAGCACCTCGCCCTGGCGACGCAGCAGCAGCTCGAGCAGGGCGAACTCCTTGGCGGTCAGGTCGATGCGCTGGCCGCCGCGCTCGGCCCGGCGGCGGATCAGGTCCAGGCGCAGATCGGCCAGGGTCAGGCTGGTATCCAGGCTGGGGCTGGCGCCTCGGCGCAGCAGGCTGCGTACCCGGGCCAGCAGTTCGGAAAAGGCGAAGGGCTTGACCAGATAGTCGTCGGCGCCCAGCTCCAGGCCGTGTACCCGATCTTGCACGGCGTCGCGGGCGGTGAGGAACAGCACCGGCGTGTCCAGGCCAGCCTGGCGCACGGCCTGGAGGATCTGCCAGCCGTTGCGGCCGGGGAGCATCACATCGAGGATCAACAGGTCGTGGTCGCCGCCCAGGGCCAGGTGCAGGCCGGTGTCGCCGTCGCCGGCAAGCTCGGTGGCGAAGCCCGCTTCGCTCAGGCCTTGGCACAGGTACTGGCCGGTCTTGGCCTGGTCCTCGACGATCAGCAGTTTCATGGGGGCCTTGCTCCAAAAGATTGGCGGGCTTCGGTGGGCGCCGGGTGCCAATGATACGTGACGATAGGCGTGCCCGGCGAAGCTGACAAAGTTGTAATCTCCCTGTCAGACAACTGCCAGTTGCCTCAGCCTAGAGTGGTTCCATCGTTGCTGTAGCCTTGGAGTAGACATGAAACACCCCCTTATCGCCGCCGCCCTCGTGCTGTTCAGCCTGCCCGTGCTCGCCGACAGTGGCCATGGCTTCGCCTTCGGCGAGCCAGCGCCGGCGGCCAAGGCCACCCGTACCGTCGAGGTGCTGCTCAAGGACATCGCCTTCGAGCCCCGCGGCCTGCAGGTCAAGGCCGGCGAGACCGTGCGCTTCGTGCTCATCAACGAAGGCCAGTTGCCCCACGAGTTCAACCTTGGCGACAAGGCCATGCACGCCGAGCACCAAAAGCAAATGCTGGCCATGCAAGGCAAGCTCTTCACCGCCGGCGCGGATCACGGGGGCATGGACCACGGTCATGGCGCGCACGGCCACGACGCCGGCAACACGGTGCTGGTCCCGCCCGGCCAGCGTGCCGAGCTGACGTGGACCTTCCGCGCCTCGGCGCCCATCGAGTTCGCTTGCAATGTGCCGGGGCACTACCAGGCGGGCATGGTCGGGCCGTTGACCATCGAGTGACATCGACCACAAGGCAGGGGGCAAAAACGGTAGAATAGGTGCATTCCGAATTGCCAGGTCAGACCCATGCATCCCGCCGCCGAACACTCCCCGCTGGGCAAATCCAGCGAATACATCGCCACCTACACACCTTCGCTGCTGTTCCCGATCCCGCGTACGGCCAAGTGGGCCGAACTCGGCGTCAGCGCCCAGACCCTGCCATGGCAGGGGGTGGACTACTGGAACTGCTTCGAGATGTCCTGGCTGCTGCCTTCGGGCAAGCCGGTGGTGGCCATCGGCGAATTCGCCATCCCGGCCGATTCGCCGAACATCATCGAGTCCAAGTCGTTCAAGCTGTACCTCAACTCGCTGAACCAGACGGTCTTCGCCAGCACCAGCGAGTTGCAGGCTTGCCTGGAGAAGGACCTCTCAGCCGCCGCCGGCAAGCCGGTGACGGTGCGGGTGCGCAGCCTGGGCGAAGTCGAGGCCCAGGGCGTGGTGGCCTTGCCAGGCCAGTGCATCGATGTGCTGGATGTGACCATCAACAACTACGAGCATCCACAGCCTGAACTGCTGCACTGCGACCCGCAGCGCGTGGTCGAGGAAACCCTGCACAGCCACCTGCTCAAGTCCAACTGCCCGGTCACTGGCCAGCCGGACTGGGGCAGTGTGGTGGTCGAGTACAAGGGCCTGGCCCTGGACCATGCCAGCCTGCTGAGCTACCTGGTGAGCTTCCGCCAGCATGCCGACTTCCATGAGCAGTGCGTCGAACGCATCTACCTGGACCTGCTGCGCCTGCTCGAGCCCGAGCACCTGACCGTGTATGCCCGTTACGTGCGCCGTGGCGGGCTGGATATCAACCCCTACCGCAGCACCCGGGCGATCGCGCCTGGCAACCAGCGGCTGGTTCGTCAGTAAGGATGTTTGTGAGTCTTGGGGCTGCTTTGCAGCCCATTTGCGGACCAGGCCCTTTCCCGCCGGGGCCGTGCAAGCCGCGTCGTCGGTGATCGCCTCGGACCCTGTGGGTGCCGGCTTGCCGGCGATGGGCCGCAAGGCGGCCCTCTGGCTCAGATACCCATGCTGTGCAGGTGATTGGCAATATTGCGCAGGATGGCGGTGAGATCCGGGTGTTCGGCCTCGAAGCGTTCGACGGCCGCGTTGACGCCATCGACCAGGTTGTTGTCCTGGGTGGCCTCTTCCAGTTTGAGCTGGGCTTCGATCTGCTGCATCAGTTCATGCAGATGTTCGCGCTCTTCCAAGGAGAGCGGCGGGTTGCGTTCCAGTTGCTCGCGCAGGCTTTCGAGTTGCTCTTGCAGTTCGCGGGCAGGCATCGGGTGTTCTCCCTCTATGGCTTGGCAAGGCATGGACCTCGGCGGTGAGGCAAAGGTTCTCGCTTGTCTTCAATCGTAATCCACCTGCCGGTGCTTTGCATGATCCGTGTCAACGGCGCTGTGTCAGGGTTTTTCACCCTTGCGCCGGCGCTGGGCGATGTCGGCAAGGCAGGTGTCGAGGGCTTCGAGGTGGTCGATCACCGAGTGCACACCGAGGCTGAACAGCTCGAGCGTAGCCTTGCCGCGTGCCCGTTCGCGCGCCTCCCGGCTCATCGCCTGCCATTGGCCGGAGGTGTGGTTGCAGGCAGGGCTGCAGGCGGCCAGGCCCACGGTCCACAGCCCGGCGTTGAGACCGGACTGCAGCAGGCGCGGATCGCCGCTGACCAGCACGCAGCCGTCCAGGCGTTGGCTCTGCAAGGACATGAGTGCGTGCCAGCAGGCATTCGGCGCCGGCCAGGGGCTCGCGTTGCCGGCCTGGCCCGGCAGCCAGTCGGGCAGCACGCTGGCCAGAGACTCGCCCTGGCTGGCGCTGAGCTCGTCGAGCCACATGCAAGGGACCTGCTGGCGCCGCAGGCCGGTGAGGGCATCCAGGGCGCCAGGGGTGGGCAGTGGGCTGCCGTTGGCGGCCTGGACCAGACAGCCGCGCAAACCGAAGAGCACGGCAGTGAAGGCAGGTGCGTCTTGCATGGTCAACTTCCCTGAAATAGCCCGCAGGCTATTCGGCAATTGTTACCGATAGATGACCACGTAACAGACGCTCACAAAATAGTGAGCAAAAATGTGTAAGGCTGTTTATCAGCCAGCGAGCCTTTATACTGGCGGCTTGTCCGGCAGCGCGCCCAGTCGTCTGCCACCGTGAATCCCGATGGAGAAACATCTATGCATAGGATCGGTGCCGGTGTGATCGAGCGAATCACCCAGGCCTGTGTCTGCGCCAGCCTGCTGCTGGCGCCCGTGGCCGCCAGCCAGGCGGCTACCGAGGAGGACCCCTGGGAGGCGGTGAACCGCCCGATCTTCAGGTTCAACGATACCCTCGATACCTATGCCCTCAAGCCGTTGGCCAAGGGATACCAGGCGGTCACCCCGCAATTTCTCGAAGACGGCATCCATAACATCTTCCGCAACCTGGGCGACGTCACCAACCTGGTCAACGACCTGCTGCAGCTCAAGCCGCACGCGGCGGGCGTGGATACCGCGCGGCTGATCGTCAACACCACGTTCGGCCTGGGCGGTTTCTTCGATGTCGGCACCAAGATGGGCCTGCAGCGCAACGACGAGGACTTCGGCCAGACCCTGGGCTACTGGGGCGTGGGCAGCGGTCCGTACGTGGTGATCCCGTTCCTCGGCCCAAGCACCGTGCGCGACGGCCTGGCCAAGTACCCGGACACCTACACCAAGCCTTACCGCTACATCGACCATGTGCCGACCCGCAATTCGATCTTCGCCCTGGATGTGGTCGACACCCGCGCCGACCTGCTGTCGGCGGAAAAGCTGATCAGCGGCGACAAGTACATCTTCATCCGCAACGCCTACCTACAGAACCGCGAGTTCAAGGTCAAGGATGGGGAAGTCGAGGACGATTTCTGATCCCGGCGGGGATGAAAAAGGCGACCTTCGGGTCGATGCTGGTCAGTTAAGGGTTACAGCGCCATTGGGGGTGCGAAGCGGCCCCCAGGCTTAACTGACAGGCATTGACCCTGGAAATCAGTGCATCGCCAGGATGCGCAAGCCGAATTTCTGCTGACCATCGGGCTGCTCGGCGATCCACACCACCTCGGTGCTGGCGTGCAGGCCCTTGAGGGCAGGGTGGTCGGAATCGATACGTACCTCGATCCGGTCGCCCACCTGGAAATGCTCCCGTGCCTGCACCTGCATGCCGCCACTGGAGAGGTCGAGGCAGACTGCCGCGATCACCTGGTCGGCATGCAGCAGGGTGACTTCGGTATCGATGCGCATACGAATGAAGTCGCGTTTCTCGCCGTGGTTCGAGGGTATCTGGGACATGCTGCATCCTTCCCATCAGGTTGCGCGGGTCGGCTTTCTTATAACTCCCGGTGATTTGCCCTGTAAAGTGCGCAGCACTCGACCCTTGCATGCTTGAAACGCCTGGCGGATGGGAGTACCGTCTGCGCCTTACAGGGCACCTCTGCCAGTTGCCGGGCCAGTCTTCTTGGCCTACAACTCAAGTAGAGAGTCGCCACAGAGTATTCCAGTAGCTGCCCGTCCGCCTTGCCGACGTCGCTGCTCCAACCTAATCCGGCGCCGTTCGCCCACATGCAGAAACCCAGTGCAACGCTGCTGATCATCGATGACGACGACGTGGTCCGTGCCAGCCTCGCCGCCTATCTGGAAGACAGTGGCTTCAGCGTCCTCCAGGCCGCCAACGGCCAGCAGGGCCTCCAGGTCTTCGAAGAACACCAGCCCGACCTCGTGATCTGCGATCTGCGCATGCCGCAGATGGGCGGCCTCGAGCTGATCCGCCGGGTCAGCGAGCGGGCGCCGCAGTTGCCGGTCATCGTGGTGTCCGGGGCAGGGGTCATGAGCGATGCGGTCGAGGCTCTGCGCCTGGGCGCCGCCGACTACCTGATCAAGCCCCTGGAAGACTTGGCCGTGCTCGAGCACTCGGTGCGCCGTGCCCTCGACCGCTCGCGGCTGGTGCTGGAGAACCAGCGCTACCGCGACAAGCTCGAGGCTGCCAACCGTGAGCTGGAAGCCAGCCTGCACCTGCTGCAGGAGGACCAGAACGCCGGCCGCCAGGTACAGATGAACATGCTGCCGGAAAGCCCATGGTTGGCCGGCGACCTGTCGTTCGAGCACCAGATCATCCCGTCGTTGTACCTGTCGGGCGATTTCGCCGATTACTTCCGGGTGGACGAGCGCCGTATCGCCTTCTACCTGGCGGACGTGTCCGGGCATGGCGCTTCGTCGGCGTTCGTCACCGTGCTGCTCAAGTTCATGACCACCCGGCTGCTGTTCGAATTCAAGCGCAGCGGCAGGATGCGCGACTTCAAGCCTTCGCAAGTGCTGAGCCACATCAACCGTGGGCTGATCAACTGCAAGCTGGGCAAGCACGTGACCATGGTCGGTGGGGTGATCGACGAGGAAGCCGGGCTGATGACCTACAGCGTCGGCGGCCATTTGCCGCTGCCGGTGCTCTATACCCCGGGCCAGGCCCGTTACCTGGAGGGGCGCGGCCTGCCGGTAGGGCTGTTCGACGAGGCCAGCTACCAGGACCATGTGCTGGAGCTGCCACGGCACTTCAGCCTGACCCTGATGTCCGATGGCATACTGGACCTTTTGCCTGGGGACACACTCAAAGATAAGGAAGCGACCTTGCCGGAAATCGTCAAGGAAGCCGGTGGCAGCCTGGACGGGCTGCGCCAACGATTCGGATTGGCTACGCTTGGGGAGATGCCGGATGATATCGCCCTATTGGTGTTGAGCAGGAACCTTGAATGAGTACCGGTAGAATCCAGTTCGCCGAGCAGAGCGGGACCTTCGTTCTGAAATTCGTCGGTGAAGTGCGCCTGACCCTGTGTTCGGCGCTGGATGCGACGATCGAGAAAATCTTCACCGCGCTGAACTTCTCGGCCATCGTCATCGACCTGACCGAGACCGAAAGCATCGACAGCACCACCCTGGGCCTGCTGGCCAAGCTGTCGATCCTGTCCCGGCAGAAGGTGGGCCTGCTGCCTACCGTGGTGACCACCAACCCGGACATTTCCCGTCTGCTGCAGTCCATGGGCTTCGACCAGGTGTTCAACATCGTCGATCGCCCGGTCCCCTGCCCGGAATGCCTTACCGACCTGCCATCCCAGGACCAGAACGAAGAGGTGGTGCGCTCCAAGGTGCTGGAGGCGCACAAGATCCTCATGGGTCTGAACGACTCCAATCGTGAGGCGTTCCACGACCTGGTGAGCGCCCTGGAGCGCTCCTGAGCGAGCCCGGGCTACCGATGCGTGGCGTCAGTCCCGCACGAACTCGGTAGCCGCGGCGCCGTCGGCATTGAGCTGGAACACCCGCGCCGGCCGGCCTTGCTCATCGAAGAATACCTGCCCCAAACCTGCACTGTTCCACAGCCGCTCTCCCGCCTGGCTGTGGCTGGGTGTGCGTGGCACTACCTCCATCTGCCGGCGCTTGGTGAACCAGTTGAGTGGCGAATGTGGTGCATACAGCCAACGGTTGAGGCGATCGAGCACGTCCAGCAGGCGCTTGGGGAACTGGTTCTTGATCCCGCTGCTGGTGACCTGCCACAGGTGCGGGCTGCGCTGGCGGTGGCGGATCAGCACTTCATAGACGAAGGAGTAGTGCACGTCACCGGAAAGGATCACGTAGTGCCCGGGCGTGCGCGAATGGCGGAAGATGTTGAGGATCACCTGGGCCGCGCCGCGATGGGCCATCCAGTTTTCCGCGTCGACCAGCAGCGGATAGCCGAGCCCGCTGAAGACCCGTTGCACCGTCTCGATCAGTTTGACGCCGAAGATCGGTGCCGGTGACACGACGATCGCCGAAGGATGGTCGAGCAGGGCCTGTTGCAGCTCGCACAGCGCCTCCCAGTCGAGCAGGCCGGACGGCTTCTTCAGGCTGCTTTCGCTGCGCCAGCGGCGGGTGCGGGTGTCCAGCACCAGCAATGGCGGATCGCTGGGCAGGTCGAACTGCCAGCCCTGGAAGCGCAGCAGTTGGTCGATCAATTGGTCCTGGGCAGCGTTGTCCAGGTGCGCTTGGGCCGTTCGCTCGCCCAGGGCCCTGCAGGCTTCGGCCAGCCCCGCGCAGCCGTCCGGATCGTTACCCCAGCCCTGGCAGAGCAGGTAGCCGAGCAGGGCGTTGCCGATGATCCGCCGCGAGAAGGGGTGGCCGTAGGCGGTCTGTTCCCACTGCGCCGAAAGGTTCCAGTCGTCGGTGATGTCGTGGTCGTCGAAGATCATCAGCGAGGGCAGGTGGGCCATCACCCGGGCCACTTGACCGAGGCCGGCGGCGAACGCTTGGATCAGCGGCAGTTCTGCGCGATACCGGGCCTGGCGCGGTTCGCTCAGGCCTGCGGGCATGTCCATGCGCACCAGGCGCCAGGGCACTGGCGACCAGACCAGCAGGTACATGGCCATGACTTCCGCGAAGGTCACCAGGTGATTGTCGGCGTTGCTGCTGGAGAAGATCGGTTTGCGCTTGCCGCCGAAGAAGCGTTCGCGCAGGCTCTCGTTGCTTTCCTGGGCCGGCAGCAGGTCGGCGCGGTGGTAATAGCTGGCCGGGTGGCGGTACAGCGCGGTGCTGTCGTCGACCAGGGTGCCCTCGAGGTATTCGCCGAACAGCCCCAGGTGCTCGATGAGCTCATGGATGGCGCGCAGCATGGGGCCTGCTACGTCGTCGGCGTAGACCTGGTCGCCCGTCATCAGCAGCAGGGCGGGGCGCTCTTGCGGACGCTGGCAGGCTTGCAGCAGGCGGTCGGCGCAGAGCAGGCCATCGGCGGCGGGGTGATGGGGCTTGCGGCATGAGCCGTGAAGCAGTTGGTCGAGGCGCTCGCGCAGCACGAAGCTTGGCCGGCGGGTGCCGGGGTAGAGCAGGTGCGGGGCCCAGTCGGCGATGCCTTGGCTGTTGTCCAGCAGCAGATCGTAGCCGATGGCCTGGTTGCGAGGCAGCGGCTGGTCGAAGCGGATGTCCAGCAGGTGCACGAAGGCGTGCCGGCCCACTGGGATCACCTCGCAGGCAAGATTGGCCTCGATGCTTGGGCAATCGAGCACGAACCCGGGGCGAAGCGGTTGCGTGCCGACCAGCCAGATGGCCAGGCGCTGGGGTTCCAGGCGGCGCAGCACGGGGCCGGCGAGAATGAGGGGTAGGGTGGTCATCGACAGTTCAGGTTGCAAGCCGACGCATTCGCAGGCAAGTCCACAGAGGCTGCGTCGACCACACATAATGGGTTTGCAAGGCCATGTGGGGGCGGGCTTGCCCGCGAAAGCGTCAGTACGTTCAACGGGCAGTGCCTGCGCAAACGCAGCACCCAGACGAAAAGCGGGCGGAAATGCTCGGCATTTGCCGCCCGCGGGGCAAACCAGATTTGTATCAGGCTTTTTCAGCCATCAACGCTTCCAGCTTCTCCTGGTCCCGGGCGAACTGGCGGATACCCTCGGCCAGCTTCTCCGTGGCCATGGCGTCTTCGTTCATCGCCCAGCGGAACTGGCTTTCGTTCAACTGCTGCTTGGCCTCACCGGCATTGCCGGGTTGGAGCACGCGCGGCAGTTGGCCCTGGTCGTCGCTCAATTGCTGCAGCAGCTCGGGGCTGATGGTCAGGCGGTCGCAACCGGCCAGTTGCTCGATCTGGCCGATATTGCGGAAGCTCGCGCCCATGACCACGGTGTCGTAGCCGTTGGCCTTGTAGTAGTTGTAGATGCGCGTCACCGATTGCACGCCCGGGTCTTCGGCGCCGACGTATTCCTTGCCGGTGCTCTTCTTGTACCAGTCGTAGATACGGCCCACGAACGGCGAGATCAGGAACACCCCGGCATCGGCGCAGGCCTGGGCTTGGGCGAAGGAGAACAGCAGGGTCAGGTTGGTCTGGATCTGCTCGCGTTCGAGCTGCTCGGCGGCGCGGATGCCTTCCCAAGTGGATGCCAGCTTGATCAGCACGCGATCACGCGGGATGCCGGCCTGTTCGTACAGCGCGATCAGTTGGCGGGCCTTGGCCAGCAATGCCGGTTCGTCGAACGACAGGCGTGCGTCCACTTCGGTGGAAATGCGCCCTGGAATGACCTTGAGAATGCCTGAGCCGACGGCCACGGCGAACTTGTCGCAGGCCAGGTCCACATTGCCCTTGGCGTCGGCCCTGACTTGCCTGAGCAGGTCGGCGTAGCCGGGAATGGCGGCGGCCTTGAGCAGCAGCGAGGGGTTGGTGGTGGCATCGACCGGCTTGAGGCGGGTGATGGCGTCCAGGTCCCCGGTGTCGGCGACCACGGTGGTGAACTGCTTGAGTTGTTCCAGCTTGGAGGTCATGGGCGTGCTCTGTCCTGTGCAATGACTCGACATTACCCGAGCCCCGGCGACCGCTCAAGGGCCGGGGGGCAGGATGGGCGAGGGAATGAAGGTTCGAGTCGAAAGCGCACCCGGGGTTCCGTCAGCGGCCCTGCAGCAGCTCGGCGGCCTGGTCGAGCACGGCCAGCGGCTCGGCGGCCTTGTGGATGTCTGCCGACAGCAACTGGCGGAAGCGCCGGGCACCGGGGAAGCCCTGGCCCAGGCCGAGGATGTGGCGGGTGATGTGATGGATGGCGCCGCCGCTTTCCATGTGCGCGACGATATACGGACGCAGCCGTGCCAGCACCTCGCTGCGGCTGATGACCGGCGCCGTGCTGCCGAACAACTGCTGGTCTACTTCGGCCAGCAGGTAGGGGTTGTGGTACGCCTCGCGGCCTAGCATCACGCCGTCGAAGGTCTGCAAGTGCACGTGGCACTCTTCCAGTGTCTTGATACCGCCATTGAGCACCAGCTCCAGGTCCGGGAAGTCGGCCTTCAACTGCGCGGCCACGTCATAGCGCAGCGGCGGGACCTCACGGTTCTCCTTGGGCGACAGGCCTTCGAGGATGGCGATGCGCGCATGCACGGTGAAGCTGCGACAGCCCGCCTCGCGCACCTGGCCGACGAAGTCGCACAGCTCGGCATAGCTGTCACGGCCATTGATGCCGATGCGGTGCTTGACCGTGACTGGGATGTGCACCGCATCGCGCATGGCCTTGACGCAATCGGCCACCAGCGCCGGGTGGCCCATCAGGCAGGCGCCGATCATGTTGTTCTGCACCCGGTCGCTGGGGCAGCCGACGTTGAGGTTGACCTCATCGTAGCCGGCGTCCTCGGCCAGTCGGGCGCAGGCTGCCAACTCCGCCGGCACACTGCCGCCCAGTTGCAGGGCCAGCGGGTGCTCGGTGTCGTCGTGGCGCAAGAAGCGATGGGCGTCGTTGTGCAGCAGGGCGCCGGTGGTGACCATCTCCGTGTAGAGCAGGGTGTGCCTGGACAGCAGGCGCAGGAAGAACCGGCAATGGCGGTCTGTCCAGTCCATCATCGGTGCAACGCTGAAGCGGCGAGAGGGCTCAGGGCGCATGGTTTCTGGCGTAGAGCCTGATTTTACAGTCATTTCGTTCAACGTGTTTTGTACCGATTTTCGGGTGTTTGGGGGCGTTTTTACCAAGCGCTTGGTACAATGTACCAATCGAATTAGGACGTGTACCAATTCTCATGGCAACGATCAGACCCCGCAAGAAGGCCGACGGCACCATCAGCTACACAGCTCAGATCCGCATCAACCGCGACAAAGTGACAGTTTACCAAGAGAGTCAGACGTTCGCCCGCAAACAGGCAGCGGTGGCCTGGGCGAAGCGACGGGAAACCGAGTTGGCAGAGCCTGGTGCAATCGAGAGAGCGAGTCGGGTAGGGCACACGATCAAGCAGATGATCGACCGCTACCTGGTCGAGGCCGAGAAAGCCCGGCCGCTGGGCGAGACGAAGCGGCGCACGTTGAATGCCATCAAGAACAGCTACCTGGGTGAGAAGCTGGATTCTGATATCAGTCAGCAGCTGCTGGTGGACTATGCCCTTTGGCGGATGAGTCCCGAAGGGGGAGGAATCAAGCCCCAGACGGCGGGCAATGACCTAGCGCACCTAGGCTCTGTGTTGTCATTGGCCAGAGCGGCATGGGGGTATGAGATTAATCCGCAGGCGATGCCTGATGCTCGGCTTGTATTAAAGAAATTCGGCTACAACATGAGGAGCCGTGAGCGGGATCGGCGACCGATGTTGGAAGAGATCGATAAGGTGCTCGAGCATTTTTTCGATATGCTGCGGCGGCGTCCCAGTGTGATCCATATGCCCAAGGTAATGGCGTTTGCAATTTTCTCTACGCGCCGTATGGATGAAATAGCACGCATTTTATGGGAGGACCTAGACGAGCACCGTCAGGCGGTGAAAGTGCGGGACATGAAGAATCCTGGGCAGAAGATTGGCAACGATGTGTGGTGCCATTTGCCAGATGAGGCGTGGAGGATTGTGCAAAGCATGCCGCGTCAGTGCGCTGAGATCTTTCCTTACAACACTGATTCAATCGGTACGGCCTGGTCGAGGGCATGCAAGATGGTCGGTGTGGAAGACCTACACTTTCATGATTTACGCCATGAAGGTGTAAGCCGCTTGTTCGAAATGGATTGGGACATACCGCGGGTATCGAGCGTCTCAGGTCATAGGGATTGGAACTCGCTGCGGCGATATACCCATCTTCGTGGAAGGGGAGATCGATACAAAGATTGGAAGTGGTTGGAGCGGATCGTCCACTCTCCAGTGACCCTAGGCGCCCGGGTTGACTAGCAGGCTGGGTAGCGAGAGCTCCTGCTAGTCATGCTTTGGGTTGCTTGCTGCCAGCTGAGACGACCGCAGTAAAACTTCCGGCGAAGTGGTGGCGCAACTCTTTTGGCATGTCGTATGAAAAATGAATGAGCCAAGAACCATCGCCCAGCCGCAATGCTTCCTGACGGTATCGCTCCACTTGAGCTTCCTCTACTCCTATTGCATCTGCGACCTCTCTGTTTGTTGGCTCGCTATCCATCGATACTCATCTCCTTGGGCTAAATGACAAATAAATAGCCTAGCTGACCACATTTTCCAATCTATTGACCCCCTTTCGGAGGGTGTTCGAAAGCGTCAATCATTTTTCAGCTGGATTTGGAGGATTTCATCTCCGAATTGATCTTTTTCTCCTGTCGGGCTCCATCCTAGATACCGATAGAAGCTATAGGAGCGAACATTGGGATCGCTGGAACAAGCCAAGAACAGACGATGAAATCCCTGTTTTTTGAGTTTTTCAACCATCATCCCAAGCAGTGTTTTGCCGACTCCCTGCCCTTCGTATTCAGGTAGGACGGCCAAGACAACGATTTCCCCAGTATCTCGATCCCCAAAGCAATAGCCAATCATGTCGCCACTCGCACAGGCGATGAAGCCAGGGCAGCTACCATCTGCGATACCAGTTCTCCAAGATTCGGCAGTGACGCCCAACTCTCTCAGCTCTTCTTCAGAAAATGCGTTTTCCCGCGTCATACCTCGGATCTTGATGCACAGTGCAGCGTCGTCGGGCTTGGCAGGGTGATAGGTTAAGTTGGACATAGGTGTTATCACTATATTATTGGGATGCCGCGGTTATGGTTAAGGGGACGGGGATAATAGCCGGTATTCACGTTAATGATTACATTCGTAAAATCATTTGTTAATGTCAAGTAGGTCGGTGTTTTAAAGTGTAATGACATTCGCTTTCGATAGCCGCTGTTGGGCGGTACTGGAGGTGCAGAGGCAAAGGTTGAGGCTGCAGGATATTTCAGAGTCCTAACAATATCGTCCGCGCTCAATGGCCGGCGATACTGCGCGGCCATTGGCGGTAGTTGATCGAAGAAGGCTAAACTGGCGGGTCGGGGCGGGTGCAAACAGATGGTTTGGCGGGAGATTCTGTTTAAGTGAGGTGAAATTAATTGTCAGCCTGCCCGTAACGTTTTATTCAATTGTGCGCACTCTTTATGGGCGGCATCCCGTTGCTCATCCAAGTACAAAGCTAGATCAGCGATGTGGACGCCTCGAGCAGTTTTCTGGCTCGCTTCGAGCCTAGTGATAGGAAGCTTGATCTGTCCGGCGAGCACTTTGCGTTGGAACATATCAGGGGTAAGGTGCGTAAAGTAGTCGCTACATACCTGCTCGAGCGAGATGATTGCTTTACCGTTGTACTGCGCCATGAGAACGAAAGCGGTGTTCATGCGTGTGCTTCCCCATTGCTCTTTTGTCTTTCTGTTTCATCTAGCAGGGGGCGTGCTGAATCCACTGCTGCCAATGCTTTATCGGTATTCGCTTCAGAGTAAGAGTTCGCTGCCTTGTCCTCGACATAACGAAGGGCCAGTCGATTAATTAGGTCGGGCTTCCAGCCCTCGGCGATCTCCGTGTATATGTAACGGTGTGCGTACTCGAACAGCTGATCGATGGAGAGAGGCTGCAGGCGCTGCTCGCCGTTCTGTACGGCGACCAGGCGATTGCGATATAGCCCGGCCGGGCCGAGCCAGGCGACGGCAGTGTGTTCTGCGTCAGACATGGGACAGTCGTTGGCTTCGGGGCGCTCGCCTTGAGCCCAGCGGTCGCACTTCTGGCAGTAGTGCAGGCCACCATCGTATGGATCGGCAGTGCGCCAGTGATGTTTGTGCGTGCTCATGCTGACTTCTCCGTGCGAGCAGAAATGGGGGCGGTGCTGCGCAGCTGGGCATGGATCCGCTTGGCGATCGCCTGGAGGCCAGCGGCTTGCTCCGCAGCCTGGTTTGCCAACTGAGACTTCAGCGCTTTCATGGTCTGTTCGGCAACCCGCAGCGTTCTGGAGGTTTCCATGAGGAGGGCGTAGTCAGACTTGGTCACCGCCAGGCCGGTGTATGACATGATCCGCTCCTCGAGCTCGGTGATGGTGCGCTTGAGGTTGGCGACGGTGTGGTGGTGTTTGCGCTGTTCTGCCTCGCGGTCGACCAGCGATTCGTCCAGGCGGGCGCGGACGACCTGCCAGGACTCGTCGGTTGGGCTCAGGAACCCGGCTTGCTGTAGGGCGGCTTCAATCGCCTGTGCCATCTGTTCCGAGGTGACGTAGGTCCCGGCCTGATCTGCCAGTGTCGCGTCCATCGCGGCGACGATGCAGCTGATGGCGGAAGGGTGCGTATACCCCTCGGCAGGCTGCGCGTGCGGGCGATTTTTAGCGATTAGCGTTGCATCAAAGGGCGCTGCCTCGCGCAGCATGTCGTGGGGTATCAGCGCCTCGGCGGGGCTGCTGAGGGGATGAATAATGCCTGCTGCTTCGCAGCAGAGACTCTTTGTTTTCTGCGCGTCGATGCTGGAAACCTCGCGGAACGAAGCGGGAATGGAATCGCGGATCGCCTGCGTCATATCGTGCCCGCTTCCCTCCGATGCAGAGATCTGCAGCGATACCGAAGTGGGGCGGCTATGTCCTGCGCGCGGCGGGGAATCGAAAAGCAAGCCGGTTGGGTGGTTGGCACGACTTGCTTTTTTGCCCAGGAAATAGGCGTAGGCAAACAGCCCGATGATGAACAGGCAGATGACGAAGAGGGCGACGACCTGTTGAGTTGTCATGGTTCTTACTCCTTGTGGTGTGCGGGCCGGTGGTGGCGGCTCTTGCTGGTGGTGGTCCTACTTGTCTTGCTCGGTTGGGCGGGACTGCTTCTCGTCCGCCAGGTAGGCCCTGCTGTCGATCAGGGCGGCAACATGGCGGATATGGGCGAACTTCAAGGCTTTCTGGCTGTTGTCCAGCGTGGTGACGGGCAAGCAGATCCGGCCGACCTTCAATTGCTCAGCAAAAGTGTCTTCGTTGAGGTTGCGGAAGTACTGCACGCGCACCTTTTCGAGTGGGATGAGCACATCGCCAAAGGTGCGGTACAGCAGCTCCACGGTGGTTGCATCAGGTGCGTGCGGAAGGCGCAGCGCGAGTTGGTCGGTAGTGCTCATCAGGCTTCGGGCTCTCCCTGAGCTTGTGGCGTGACGGATGGTTCCAGGTGATTTCGCAGTGCTTGCGTACCAGATCGCGCCATTCCTCTGGGACCTGCAGGAGCGCTTCGTTGCGCTCCGCACGGGTTTTGAGCTGGAGGATCTGGGCCGCGTACTGCCTAGGCCGCATAACGCTTGTCTTCCGGTGGTGTTTGAAGTTGGAGCGCGAGACGTTCCGCCAGCCAGGGGATCCCGGCCTGCTTCACGCGAGTCGATTCGCTGTACTGCATACCCGAGGTCGGGTGATACCACTTGCCCTCCTTGATACGCAGGTACTCGCGGTCACGGGTGGGGTAGCGGGGCAGATTGCGCTCGTTCAGCAGTTCTTTCTCACGCATTCGACGGATCAGCTCGTTGCGGCTGATCCCCAATTGCTTGGCAGTCTGTGCAAGGGTGCGTTCCACGGTCACCTCCTACGCCGCGTCGGCGAGCACAGGCTCGGCCGGAGGCATGTCAGCGGTATCCAGCTTCCCGTTGGCAATGGCCTCGAGGTGCGCCGCGATCTTTCTCGCGCTGCCAAGGTTGTTCGCGGGCACGGTCAGGCTGTTCACCGTGGAACCCATGCGGATCGTCACGGTGAGCTGGTCGAGATAGACCTCGGTCTGCAGGGTGGCCTTGATGCGGGCACCATTCGCTTCGTCGCGGAGGGTGTGGGTGAACTGCCCGGACAGATTGGTCTGCGCCGTCAGGCAGGCAAAGGAGTTTTGACTAAGTGCATAGCTCATGCTGCGTGCCCTCCATCGTCCGGCGTGGAGGGGCGGAACGGGGATGGAAGCTTTGGTCGTTTGGTGGTGGAAAACGCGCAGCCGTGCTGCCTAGCGAGGCGGCGAATTTTGAAGATCAAGTCGACTGATGCAGCGGCCGGATGGACGTGCAAGGAAGCTGTGGTGTGCATGGTATTGCCTCACTCTGTGGTGGAAGAGTGGAGCGAATATCAACCAGCGGTTGCTAAATGTCAACCATCATTCTCCGCGCAAACCAGCAGGTCAGTGGTAGAGTAAGGCCTAACGCCACTACGAAGGCTCTCTACTTATGAGACTCAAAACTCTTCCTGTTAAGGTAGATCCAGATTCAATTTATGAAAATGATAGGTTACGTAGAAAGGAATACGTAGATAACTTAACCGTGCTGCTCTCTAATGTTGAGGCCCCTTTAGTTCTATCGATCAATGCTCCGTGGGGCGCTGGCAAAACCACTTTTCTTAAAATGCTCCACGCGAATTTGGCATCTCAGAAAACTAATGCTGTTTATTTTAGTGCTTGGGAAACAGATTTCGCCTCTGATCCGTTGCTTGCATTTCTGGGAGAGATGAATGCTTTTCTCTCCAGCCAGCTTCAGGACAGTTTCGGTAAAAGAGCCTGGGAAAAAGCCAAAAGCGCTGGGGGCCAGATCCTTAAGCGTGTGGTGCCCGTCGCTGTCAAAGTTGGAACCGCTGGTGTTATAGATTTAGAACAAGCGCTTGAAGGTGAAGCTTCAGCTTTAGCAGGGGCGCTTTCAAACGACCTCATTGAGAGCTATATAAAAAATAAGGAGTTAATCGACGTTTTTAAAGAAAATATAATAAAGATGCTGGTTGGGACGGAGGAGAACGAGGGGCTGGGGCGTCTGTGCATATTTGTAGACGAGTTGGATCGTTGCAGGCCTACTTATGCTATTGAGCTGCTTGAGCGTATCAAGCATTTATTGGATATACCAGGCTTGATATTCGTGCTAGCGTTGGACAAGACTCAGCTAGCACACAGTGTGAAGGCCGTGTACGGGGCTGACTTCGATGCGGCAGGTTATCTTAAGCGTTTTATTGATATCGAATATGGCTTGCCAGAGCCGGACTTAGATGTCTTTGTCGATTATTTATTTGATCACAATGATTTTGAAGCTTACTTTAGATCAACGGGCATGCAAGATCTCCAGCGTGATGGACAAAGCTTGCGTAGCAGCATGCAGCTTCTCGCAAAGTCACAAAAGCTATCGCTGCGATCAATCGAGCAGCTCTTCACTCGATTGAAACTCTTGATTATCAGCACTCCCGTCAGCCAACCATTTCATCCTGATATAACGCTTTATCTGATCTATCTAAAGGAATTTGACCGTTTGGCTTATGAAGGGTTCGTCGTGGGTGGCAGCGAAGCTCAGAGGTCTATCGATCTTATACCCAAAGTATTTTCTTCTGGATATGAGTCCTCTGAAATGGTTCATCAATTCGTCCATGCTGAAATTTTGTCAGCGCAATCAAGCAAAGACCCGGAATGGGTTAAGCTTCAAATTGAGGGGCTAAAAAGACTGCAGTCTGAAGGTACTGAGCTTAGCCAGTATTATGCAGGTCGGGTTATTCAGTTGTACGAATACCATCAGGGCATCAGATCAAGAGTCAGGATTCAGCCGCTGATTCGGAGAGTAGAGATGCTTGAGAATTTCCAAATGTAGAAATCTAGATTGTTATTCTGGTGTAAATGAGCCAATGACTTTCCCGCAGATAACTGTCTCCTCTGTTATTTGGATTATCGGATACTGCGGGTTAATTGGCTTGAGGTAATACTTTCCGGCATCTTCGACTAGCACTTTGAAGGTCGCTTCGTTAGTCCTCGAGAGCCTTGCAACTACACGATCGCCCGTGATTGCCTCAACATCAGGATCAACAAATATGATACAACCTTCCGGATAACTTCTACCCTGTGCAGGGTTTGTCATCGAGTCGCCGCGAACTCGAAGTGCATAACCATTGCGGCTGATTGGGACTGGACAAGATAACCAGCGTTCGGCAGCGTACGCGTCAATATTGCTTGTAACATCGCACCAAGCACCTGCTTGAACCCAGGATATAAGAGGCACTTTTCCCATTGTCTCAGAAACTGGTGAGATATTTCCCGGCTGGGAGCCGTCGCTCGCCTCATCCTTTTCACCGGTTCCGTACTCGAGCCACTCTCGTCTCACCCTAAGCCAATCGCTAAGAGCAACCATGCTGTCCGGCTCTGCGATCGACTCAGCGTTGAGCCATTTGCTAATCGCTTGGGTGGTTTTGTGCACTCCTCGCTTCTGCAGAGCCTTATGAACATCGACGCCTCGCCCGCGCTGGCGCACCCCTGCTTGGTCAAGGGCTTGGTGCAGGCGAGAGGTGAATTGCGTGCGTAAGAAATTTTTATCAACCATGAGTTGATGGTTGCACAAGACTTGCGCAATAGTCAGTTGATGTTTAATATCAACCGGAAGTTGACAAAAAGGAGGCCGCATGGCGATTTCTCAGATGGCTGATAACCCGGTGGCGATGGCATTCGATGCTGTAGGTGGCATAGGTGCTGCTTCCCGCCTATGTGGGAGGTCAGTCCAAGCTCTAAATAAATGGCGCCAATCCGCTGTCCTGCCACGTACTGAGTATACGGGTGAAACGAACTACTCAGCTCTGCTAGCTGCTGCGGCTGCCAAAAAGGGTCGCCCCTTCGACGCTGCGTGGCTACTCGACGCTGCTGCACCCCGAAAGCCCTGCAGCTAAGAAAAAAGGCGACCCAAAGGCCGCCTCGTTTCCCCCAGTAGTACCACCACAGTGCTACCGGGCCGCGTTCAAGGATGTGGCGCACACCACGAAACAACTGTCCTTGACCACGTAGATCCTGACACGCGTGCCAGGAGCCGCTTTCTCCACCACAGATGGGCGGCGTTATCGGTGTAGTCCTTGGAATGCACCGGCAGTGACTCTCTCAAGCCACGCGGCGAGTGTAACACCACCGCTCGTCGCTGGCACTGGCAGCCTTCATGGCGTAATGCCACGTGCCAGAACGGAGGCAAGTGATCGCCTCCAGAGCTCAGCAGTAGCACCACGATGCTGCCGGGCCGCGTGATGGGTATGCGGACACACCACATAGGTCTGTTTGCCTTGATCGCACCGCCTAGGCAGGGAGCCTGGGTGCCACCTCCTTCACCACGGGAGGTGGTTGTTTCGCCTGGGGCAGTAGATGGATAGACGCCCCGGCCCGAGGCCTTATAGGCCTCCGCTAACCGGCTATTTACTCTCTCAACCGCTATGCGGTGCATGCACCACCACTGCACGCCGCAGGCACTGGCTACCGACAAGGACAATGCCATGAGCCGAACCGCAATGAGCTGCCTCGAGCGCGCTAAGCGCGAAGTTCTGCCGCTCGAACTCGCGCTGTACCATGCTGTACGTGACTACCCAGGCGGTGCTGCTGCCATCGCGGCCACCACTGGCCGCAACGCCACCACACTCCAGCACAAGCTGTCCCCCACCCATCCCACCCATATTGTCAATGTCCAGGAATTCGGCGAGATCCTCGAGCTGACCAAAGATCCGCGGATCCTCGACTCGGTGCATGCTCTGGTCGGCGACACCATCTGGCAAGAGCTCTCCGGCGCCTACAGCCATGACGTTCCCGAAACCTTGACCATGGGCCTTGCGGCGTTCTTCCGCCAGGTCGCCAACCTGTCCGAAACCTGGGCGCGCAGCATCGGCGACGGCAAAGTCGACGATCAGGAACTCGCGGAGATTCAACAGCAAGTCTTCCGGGGCATCCAGGGCTTGCTCGGCATGTACCGCCGTGCCGAGTACGTCAACCAGACCACTCGAGGGGCGCGTCGTGGCTGATATTGCTGATTTGGCGAATGATCGCGCCCAGTGGCACTTGGACTTGGCGCTGGCAGCCCGCAAGCCTCCCCCCGTGCGCGTCTCTCTTGAGGAGTGCGTGGATTGTGATGAGCCAATCTCTCAGGCACGCCGGGTAGCAGCCCCAGGCTGCATGCGCTGCACGGATTGCCAGGTCTTAAACGAGAAGCAAGGGGCTCGTCATGCTCGATAAAGTTCTCGACCAGTTGCACGACTATGGCCTTCAGCCTGACCAGCCTCTGATCTTCGGCAAACTGACTCGCTGCCGCACCAAAGATGACAAGGGCAAGGAAAAGAACGGTTGGTATGTCCTGCATGAGCATTTGACCGAGAAAGGTCAAACCCTGATCTTCGGCAGCTTTGGTGATTGGCGCCTGGGCGAAACACAAAAGGTGAAAACCGACGGTCGTGGCCTGACCCCGGAAGAGCGTGAGGTGATGCGCGCCCGTCAGGCCGACGCCAAGCGGCGGGCAGCGGAGATCGCTGCCAATGCGGCCCGTCGTGCGGCCTCACGTGCGGAGGCGTTATTCAAGCGCATGCCTGTGAAGGGGCGTAGCGCCTACCTGGATCGCAAGCAGGTGGTTGGCTTCGGCGTTCGCTATGCACCGAAGTCGGGCGCGGTGCTCGTCCCGATGCAGAATGCCCAGAATGCCATCGTCGGCCTGCAGGTGATTTACCCGGAGGCCCAGGCGGATACCGGGCGCGACAAGTCCTACTGGCCGGCTGGCATGGCGAAGGAGGGTGCGTTCCACATGATCGGTAGCCACCCTGAGCCGGGCGAGCCGGTGCTGGTGTGTGAGGGCTACGCCACCGGCGCTAGCCTGCACATGGCGACTTCCCGGGCGGTGGCCATCGCCTTCGACGCGGGCAACCTGATGGCGGTCGCCAAGCACATGCGCGAGCGCTTCCCGGGCCGGTCCATCATCATCTGCCGCGATGACGACTGGAAGACTAAGCGGCCCACGGGCGAGCCCTGGAATCCCGGCGAGGAAAAGGCCAACAACGCGGCGGTGGTGGTCGGCGGCCAAGTTGTCGGTCCGATCTTCTCCGGCGACCGCGAGGTCAAGTGGACCGACTTCAACGACCTGCACTGCGCCGAAGGCCTCGAGGCGGTGCGTCGGCAGGTCACGGCGGTGATCAAGCCCCCGGCCACGGGGGGGTGGAAAGACATGCTGGCCCGGACCGAAAATGGCGCCCTCATCGCGCACATGCAGAACGTCGAGCTGATACTGGCCAACGATGAGCGGTGGAGCGGGGTGATCGGTTACAACGCCTTCAGCTCGAAGATCATGCGTCTGCGGGCTGCACCCTATGGTGGTGAACCTGGTGAGTGGAGCGATATCGATGACATGCGCGTGATGAAGTGGCTGGCCCAGCAGAAGAACCTGCGCGTGAAGGCCTCCCACGTCGTCGAAGCGGTGAGCATTGTCGCTCATGACAACGCTTACCATCCTGTGCGCAGTTACCTGGCCAAGCTCGAGTGGGATCGTGTGCCGCGTCTGGAGCGCTGGCTGCATGAGATCTTCGGCGTCCCTCGGAACGAATACAGCGCCAAGGTTGGCAAGCGCTGGATGATCTCGGCGGTGGCCCGTGTGATGAAGCCCGGCTGCAAGGCGGATGCGGTGATGATCCTCGAAGGCGCGCAGGGCGAGGGTAAGTCCACGGCCCTGGGCATTCTTGGGGGCGAATGGTTCATGGACACGCCGTTTACTTTGGGCGACAAGGACGCGTTCCAGGCGATCCGGGGCAAATGGATCGTCGAGCTGGGCGAGCTGGACAGCTTCAACAAGGCCGAGAGCACCAAGGCCAAGCAATTCTTCTCGGCCTCCATCGACACCTACCGCGAAAGCTATGGGCGAAGAACGAGCGACGTGCCACGCCAGTGTGTTTTCGCGGGCACCACCAACCAGGATGAATACCTCAAGGACGCCACCGGTAACCGGCGTTATTGGCCGGTCGCTTGCGTCAAGGTCGATCTGGAGGCATTGCGCCGGGTCCGTGACCAGCTGTGGGCCGAGGCCATGTTCTGCTACCAGGCCGGTGACATCTGGTGGGCCACTCGGGAGGAGGAGGAGCTGTTCACTACCGAGCAGGAAGAGCGCTTCGTGGTGGATGAATGGGAAGGACCGATCCTCAAATGGCTGGAGGAATCGCAGGTCGGAGAGACGGTCACTGGGAGCGAGGTGTTGGGCCAGGCGCTCAACCTGGACCCTGGCCACTGGGGCAAGCCCGAGCAGATGCGCGTGGGGTCGATCATGCACCGCCTGGGGTGGCGGCGTCGGCGGCTCGCCGCGCTACCGAAGAGTGGCAAGCGGCCCTGGGCGTACCAGAAGCCCGAGGGCTGGGGGCGCACCAGCGCCTTGGAGCAGCAGCCACCAGCGCCGAAGGAGGAATGCTTTTGATCAAGCATATCGATGAGATGCTGAAGCTGTGGGCGCAAGAGCTGCACACGCCATGCGAGCGCTTCGGCGGTTCAGGTGGTGGTAGCATGCTTGGGCTCCTCATGGACTGTCAGGGCGACCTGATCCGAGGCACCAGAGGAAGCCGGGTGCTGCTTGATGTGTCTGCCGACATCGAGATCATCGTGAACAAGCACCTGGAGCCCCAGTTGTACGTCATTGTCCGTGAACACTACTGCAACCATGACAGCCTGCTCGAGCAGAAAATGGCGTATTGCAGGTGCAGCAGAAAGACGTACTATGAGCGCCTGCACCAGGCCCATGTGGCTATTCAAGGGCTATTGAAGGGGAAGAAGGCTGCATGATCCGCCACCTTTGGTCCTACCGTCCCGCTGTGGTCCTGCCGCATTTTTTGCAGGTCAGCCCAGCTCCAGCCCGCGCAAATCGCGGGCTGTCCCACCGTCCCGCCGCCCCCCATGGGCGCACACGTAAGGCGCGTGCATCGCATTACGCGCGCATTTGCGCGCAGCGTGTTTTTAATCTCTCTCTTTACACGGGAAAGGGGTTAGAACAGTTAGACGGTGGGACAGCCCTTGATTTTAAAGGGTTTTATTAGGCCCACCGTCACCGCTCCCTTTGGGCCCTATGGGTCAGCGCCAAAGTGAAGCTAAGCCGTGGTGGTGTATTCCCCCGACATTTGCCAGACATTCCCCAGGCGTTTACCCCTTATTGCGGGGTGGCATTAAAACTTGCTTGCTGCCAGGAAACTGGACCTGTAAAAAGTACCCATCTTCGAGACGTGCGGGCGCACAAAGCAGCCCGCCAAACACTGAAAACCCCGGCCCTGGCGCCGGGGTTTTTGCATTTGGGGGATTCGATGAACAGCGAACAACAAGCGTTGGCCGAAGCACCGATCTGGATGGTGATCGTGCTGTCCCTGGTCGGCGGGGTGGCCGGCGAGATGTGGCGTGCCGACAAGGCCGGTGTGCGGGGCTGGCCTTTGCTGCGCCGAATCGTATTGCGGTCGGGGGCCTGCGTGGTGTGTGGCTTGTCCACGATCATGTTGTTCTACTCGGCGGGCATGTCGATCTGGACGGCGGGCGGGATTGGTTGCCTGACCGCGATGGCGGGTGCCGATGTCGCCATCGGCTTGTACGAACGCTGGGCCGCCAAGCGCCTGGGCGTCTGCGAGATGCCGCCGCGCAGTGGCGAGCCGGGTCAGTGAACTGGCCGAAACCCTGGCCGGGGCAGGGGACCCTGGCGACTTGGCCGGGGTACGGGACGGGAAACCCGCGGTTCTGCGTTAGTGGGAGGTTCACCAGCTTAGTGAACTGCGGTGAACTGGTTAACCCCCTGAATTCATTGGGTGAACTGGACATTCCAGCATGAGCTACCTGACCAAATCGGAGTTCGCTGCCCGGCACGGATGGTCGAAATCCTACGTTTCCAAACTGGCCAAGCAGGACCGCCTGGTGCTCACCGACGACGGCAAGGTCGATGTCGAAGCAACCGAGGCGCTACTGGCCGAATCCGCTGACCCCAGCAAGGCCGCTGTCGCGGCCCGTCATGAAGAAAATCGTGTGGAGCGGGATGTCCGCAGCCAGCTCCAATTGGCCGGCGATATACCTGCGGTGCAGCTGGCGGTTGAGCCGGTGGTTCAGCAGCCCGGCAAGGGCCTGGATTTCCAGAAGGCGAGGGCGCATCGCGAGTTCTATCTCGCCCAACTTGCCGAAGCTGAGTTCCACAAGGTCCAGGGCAACTTGGTCGAGCGCAAGCCGGTCGAGGAAGCGGCCTTTGCTGCTGGGCGAATGCTTCGAGACCAGTTCTTCGGCCTCGCCCCGCAGCTTGCCGCCGAAGTCGCAGGCATGACCGACTCCTGGGACATCGAGAAACACCTTACCGACACCTTCCGCCGCGTCTTCACGGACGCCGCGAAGATGAACGACACCGACCTCGAAAGAGCCATGACACCGAGCTGAGCCTATGCCTACCGGATACGCTGACGGTGCCAAGGCGTACCGCGAGGCGTATTGCAGAGGGCTGATGCCCGACCCGGAACTGTGGGTCGATGAATGGGCGGACGAGTTCATGCGGATCCCGCGTGACACTGGCGCCGCCGAGCCCGGCAAGTACCGCACCGACCGTACGCCGTATGCCCGTGAACCCATGCGCTGCCTGTCACCTGCTCACCCCTGCAAGCGGGTAATCACCAAGGTTGCCTCGCAGCTGATGAAAACGCAGATTGCCCTGAACTGGATCGGGGCTTTGATCCACATGTCGCCATCTAACATCCTGACGCTTTTGCCCAGCCTTGCGCTGGCCAAGCGCGTGTCATCACGGATCGGCAAGACCATCGCTGTCACCCCTGAGCTGAAGGCACGAGTCGCCGCCAACCGCTCGCGTGATTCGCGCAACACCATGGACACCAAGGAGTTTGAGGGCGGCACGCTCTACGCCACGACGGCTGGCTCTGCCTCCAACTTGGCAGAGTTGGCTGCGCGTTTCGTCTACGGTGATGAGGTCGACCGCTGGGACGTGGACGTTGATGAAGAGGGCGACCCTATCGAGCTGGCGGAAACTCGTGGCAGTACCTTCGGGCGTAATGCCAAGTTCTATTTCTCCAGCTCGCCTACCATCAAGGGCGCGTCGCGGATCGACGACCTGTTCCAGCAGAGCGATCAGCGGTACTACTACGTGCCGTGTCCGACTTGCGGCCACATGCAGGTGCTCCAGTGGGAGCGCCTGCTGTACTCGCCGGACTTCGCCACCGTGCATTACCAGTGTGCCGGGCCTGAGTGCGATGTGCTGATCGAAGAACATCACAAGGGTGACATGCTGGCCAAGGGCGAGTGGCGCGCTCATGCCAAGGGCGACGGAGAGACGGTGGGCTTCCACCTGAACGCGCTCTACTCGCCGTTGGGGTGGGTGTCCTGGTCTGACTTGGCCAAGCAGTACGAAAAGGCCAAGAAAGCGCAGGATCGCGGCGACCTTGAGCCCATGCAGGTGTTTTACAACACCCGCTTGGCGGAAGTCTGGGACAGCGCGGTCGAGCAGACCAAGGCGGAAGTGCTCCAGGCTCGAGCCCTGCAGGAAGACTACGTGCTCGGCACCTTGCCCGTGGGCGTCCTGGCGCTTACCTCTGCCGTCGACGTCCAGGCCAACCGCCTGGAGCTGATGACCATGGGTTATGGCGCCGGTATGGAGCGCTGGGTGGTCGATCACCAGGTAATCCCTGGCGATCCAGCCGATGAGCGCACCTGGGCACTGCTGGACGAGCGCTTGAAGGTTCGATACCGCCACCCTTGCGGCGTTTCCCTGGGCATCCTGGCCACCGGCATCGACTCCGGTGGTCACCACACCCATGAGGTGTACCAGTTCACCAGGGTGCGTCGCTGGCGCAACGTGTTCGCGCTCAAGGGGGCGAGCAAACCGGGTCGTCCCGTCATCGCCCAGCGCCCGTCCCAAGTCGATGTCACCTGGAAGGGCCAGACCGAACGCAATGGTGCCGAGCTGTGGATGATCGGTACCGACACGGCTAAGGACTGGATCTACAACCGCTACAGCTTCGAGTCGGGGCCTGGCGCGCTGCACTTCGCCAAGGATCTGCCTGACGAGTTCTTCCAGCAATGTGTGGTTGAACGCAAGATCGCCCGCTACGTGAAGGGCTACAAGCGCATCGAGTGGGTCAAGGGCAAGGCCGAGCGCAACGAAGCGCTGGACCTCATGGTGTACAACCTGGCCATGGCGCACTACCTCGGGCTGCACCGCTACGGCGAGCATGACTGGGACAAGCTTCGCCAGGCCCTGGCCCAGGCCAGTCTGTTCGATGAGCACGCGCCTGCGAAGCCATCTGTCACCGAGCAGGCTGACGTTGATGATCTCGAGCCGGGCACTGAGCAAGAGCCAGCACCGCAGCCCCCAGCCCGGCCGGCTCCTTCGGCCCCATCGCCGAAACCTCGTCCGGCACCTCAACCAATGCAACGCCGCAGCTCAAGCAGCGGCTATCTGAAGAGACGCTGACATGGCATACACCCAGGCACACCTCGCGGCTGTCGAGCGTGCGATTGCGCGTGGCGAACGGATCGTCCGCTACAGCGATCGTACCGTTGAGTATCGCTCGGTAGACGAACTCATCCGGGCCCGTGACCTGATCCGCACGGAGCTTGCCCAGTCCGCTGGGCCGCGCTCCCGAGTGGTTCGGCTCTACCACGGAGGTAAAGGGCTGTGAGCGGCCGCTACCTCACTCTCACCCGCTCCGGCCTGCTGGTGCCGGAGCGAATCAAGGCCAGCTATGAAGGCGCCGCCGAGGGGCGACGTTCCTCTGGCTGGGATGCCCCGGACACAGGGCCCAACAGCCTGCTCATGCCGGCCCTGCGCAACCTGCGTTCGCGTTCACGGGCGGCGGTGCGCAACGACCCGTATGCGGCGAATGTGATCGACAAGCGGGTCAGCAACCTGATTGGTACCGGCATCACCCCTCAACCTCGGCTGCTGGACAAGGCCCTGCGCAACGCCATGCAGGTGCTGTGGGAGGATTGGGTAGACGAGTCGGACGCCGACGAACTCACCGACTTCTACGGCCAGCAGGCCCTGGTGGCGCGCACGGTCGAGCAGTCGGGCGAATGCTTCGTGCGGTTGCGGCCCCGGCGTCTGGAAGACGGTTTGGCGGTACCGCTGCAACTACAGTGCCTCGCGCCGGAGTTCGTGCCGCACGACAAGTTCGAGGTCACCCGGTCCGGCAATGTGATCCGCGCTGGTATCGAGTTCAACAGCATCGGGCGCCGGGTGGCTTACTACTGCTATCGCAACCACCCCAGCGACAAGGCCTCGCTCAACGCCGGTCACAACCTTCTGGTGCGCGTTCCGGCCGAAGAGATGTTGCACATCTTCGAGCCGCTGGAGCCCGGCCAGTTGCGCGGGGTGCCCCGGTTGGCGCCGATACTGAAGCGCTTGCGCAGCCTGGACAACTACGACGACGCGGTGCTGTTCCGTCAGGAGGTGGCCAACCTGTTCGCCGGCTTCGTTCGCAAGCCGGCGCCGGAAGGGGTAGGGCCTCCACCATTGGATATGGTCACAGGTGCTCCGGTCACGCACGACCGTGACGGCTTCACGCCGATGGTGGCCCTGGAGCCGGGCACGATGCAGGAGTTGCTCCCGGGCGAGCAGGTTGAGTTCTCCGATCCACCTGACGGCGGCAACAACTACCCCGACTTCATGCGGCAGCAACTCATGGCTGCAGCAGCAGGGGCAGGCCTGCCTTACGAGCTGATGACCGGCGACATGCGCGACGTGAACGACCGGGCGATCCGTGTGGTGCTCACCGAGTTTCGGCGTCGCCTGGAGCAGTTGCAGTTCCAGGTGTACGTCCATCAGCTGTGTCGCCCGGTGCGGGCGGCTTGGATGGACATGGCGGTGCTGGCCGGGGCCTTGGACCTGGCGGACTACACCCAGAGGCGTCGCGAGTACCTGCGTACGCGGTGGGTGCCACAAGGCTGGGCCTACATCCACCCGGTTCAAGACGTTCAGTCGCGCATGCTCGAGGTCGGCGCGGGCTTTGCCTCGCGCAGCGAGATGTGCCTGCGGTCTGGTACCGACGCGGAAATCGTGGACGAAGAAAACGCCGCCGATATCGCTCGGGCAAAGGGCCTGGGCCTCAAATACAGCAGCTTGTCGGCCATCGAGGATGAGCCAGATGAGCCCGACGAGAAGGGGAAAACATGAAACCGCTGATGCCGTTTCGCATCTTCAACAAGGCCAAGTCCACGCAGCAGGTCGAGGATGAACACTGGTACAGGATCACCGCAGCAACTGAAGGTGAGTCTGGAGCCAAGGTCATCGAGGTCTATGTCTACGGCGAAATTGGTGCTTGGGGCATCACCGCCAACCAGTTCATCCAGGACCTCAAGGCAGTGGATGATGGCGTTTCGGAAGTCGTGGTGGCCTTTAACACCAATGGCGGCGACTTGTTCGAGGGCCTCGCCATCCACAATGCGCTGAGCCGGCTGGGTGAGCGTTGTACTGGCCGGGTCGATGCCTTGGCCGCCAGTGCCGGCAGCGTCGCAGTGTGTGGCGCTCACCGTGTGATCATGGCGTCGAACGCCATGCTGATGATCCACAACCCTTACACCTGGGTTGGTGGTGATGCGGAAGATCTCCGTCGGGTGGCCGATGTGCTCGACCAGGCGTTCGAGGCAATGATCGCCGCCTACAAGGCCAAAGCGCCGGATATCGATGATGCCGAGCTGCGACGCCTGATCAACGACGAAACCTGGCTCACGGCCCAAGAGGCGCTGGAGCTGGGGTTGGCTGACGAGATCGGCAATGGCGTCAAGGTTCAGGCGTGTTTGGGGCAGGGCACCGCCCTGGCGCGCTACCGGAACACCCCGCAAGCGTTGTTGGATCAGTTGCGTGCCAGCCAGGCCGAGTCGGACACCCCGAGCGAACCCGCTCCGAAGGGTGAGCCGGTAGCGCCGCCAGCGGCCGATTCGACGGCGTTGGCTTTGATGATCACCCAGGCGTGTGCCAAGGCCGGCATCAGCAACCTGGTGGCGCCACTGATTGCCTCCACCAAGCTGGCCGACGAAGCCACGGTACAGGCCGCCTTGACCCGTGCCAAAGCCGTGCGCGATCTCTGTGTTGCGGCGCGCTTGCCAGAGATGACTGCCGACTTCGTGAGCGCTGGTCTGGACGCGACAGCTGTTCGGGCGCGGTTGTTCGACAAGCTGGTCGGCTCGGGCAAAGGCTTCGAGATCGACAATAGCCTGCCGCCAGCCGACGACGAGCCGGAGAAGGTCAAGGCGAAGCTGCCCAACCCCAGCAATATCTGGTCTGCCCGCCGGCAGGCCGCTCAACAACGCACCGGCAAAGGAGCCTGAGCATGAGCAAAAACTATGTGGAACCGGTGCATGCCGGTGAATTCCTGCTGTCCGAGGGTGCTGGGAAGATCTCCCGTGAAGTCATCGAACTGGCACCTGGTGCCGCCCTGGTCGCTGGCCAGCTTCTGGGCCAGCTCAGTGCCACCGGCCAGTTCGCTCCGTATAACCCGGAGGCCGAGGACGGTAGCGAGACGGCCAAGTGCATCCTGTTCGCTGCCGTTGGTGCTTCGGACGTGGCTCGCCGGGGGCGAGCGGTTGTACGTCTCGCCGAGGTCAGCGAAGCGCTGCTGACGGGCCTCGACCTCGACGCTGAGAAGTCCCTGGCGGCGCAGTTCATCATCGTTCGCTGATAGCGAGCCAACCCTGTTTCAGCCCCGCCAAGTGCGGGGTTTTGCATTTCTGGAGGGCCTTCATGGCTGATATCGAGATTTTTGAAGACAACGCATTCACCGTCCCCGCACTCACGGCTGCGATCAACGAACAGCCCTTCGTGCCGGGCCGACTGGCAGAGCTGGGGCTGTTCGAGGAGGAGGGCGTTACCACGGTGACCGTCCAAGTCGAAAAGGACGGCGACACCCTGGCCCTGGTGCCAGCGGGTGAGCGTGGTACTTCGGGGCTGGTGGTCAACGGCAGCAAGCGGATCCTGCTGCCGTTCAACACCGTTCACTTGCCTGAAACCTTTGCCATCAAGGCAGATGAAGTCCAGGGGATTCGTGCTTTCGGTGAGCAGACCGAGCTGCAAGCTGTCCAGGACGTTGTCAATAAGCGTCTGGCGAAGGCTCGCCGCAACCTTGACGCCACCCACGAGTTCCATCGTATGGGTGCCCTGAACGGCTACGTGCTGGATGCCGACGGCAGTACGGTGCTGCTCGACATCTATGCTCAGCACGCCGGAGCTGCTCGAGCATCCGGTCTATGCCGCGATGTCGGCAGGCTGGTACTGGCACAAGAACGGCCTCAACAGCCTGGCCGATAAGGCCGACTTCCTGGCCATCACGAAGCGCATCAACGGCGGTACCAACGGTCTGGAGGATCGCAAGGCGCTCTACAAGCGTGCGCTCGAGGTGCTGCAGTGAAGGCGCTGGATTGGCGTCTGGCCTGCCTGGTGCTGCTGCTGGGCTTGGCCCTGGGTGGGCGTGGCGCCTGGTTGTGGCAGGCCAACGCCTACGGCAAGCAGCTCGCCGACCAGGCGGCGGACTATGGCAGCCAGTTGGCGGCAAAGGACCGCGATCACAGCCGTGAGCGTGAGGAGGCCGCTGCGGCGGCGCTCGATCAGCTGGCAGAACAGCAGGGCGCCCGTCGCGCCCTGGAAGCCCGCCTGCAGGAACAGAACCAGGCACACTGGAAGGAGATGAATGATGCTCAACAAACTCAGGCTCGCCTGCGTGACAGGCTTGCTACTACTGACCTGCGGCTGTCAGTCCTTCTCGACGCCGGATCCCTTGCCGCCCAGGGTTGTGACGGTGGGCTGCGAGAAGCCGCCGGCGCCGGAAGCCTGGTTCATGGAGCCGTACGCGCCGAACTTGACCGAGCGCATGCTCAACGAATTGTCGCCATCACCGACGAAGGCGACCGGGGGCTGATCGCACTGCAGGCCTGCCAGGCCTACGTGCGCGAAGTCACCAAGTAGTAAAGAGGCGAGCCGGGTGGATGCGCCAACATCCAGCCCGGCCCGCCGAACCCGCAGACCCTTCCTGCAAGTCCAGCCGTGGCCTCTGCCTTGTGCACAAAGCGCGGCGAGCCTAACACCTGTTTATCCATACAGTAAAGACTTGCAACCTTATGACCTCTCCAATCATCCCCTGGATGGGTGGCAAACGCCGCCTGGCCGACCGCTTGATCCCTCTCTTTCCCCCTCATGAATGCTATGTCGAAGTCTTCGCCGGCGGCGCCGCGTTGTACTTCATGCGACCTCAACCTGCACCGGTAGAGGTGCTCAACGACCTCAACGGTGACCTGGTGACGCTTTACCGGGTGGTGCAGAACCACCTCGAGGAATTCGTCCGCCAGTTCAAGTGGGCGCTCAGCTCCCGCCAGATCTTCGAGTGGCAGAAGATGACCCGTCCGGAGACGCTGACTGACATCCAGCGCGCTGCCCGGTTCTTCTACCTGCAGCAGCACGCCTTCGGTGGCAAGGTCACAGGGCAGACGTTCGGTACCGCCACCACCGGGCCGGCCATCAACCTGTTGCGCATCGAGGAGAACCTCTCGGCCGCGTGGCAGCGCCTCGCCGGCACGTACGTGGAAAATCTCTCCTGGCTCGACTGCGCCGAGCGCTACGACCGGGCGCACACGTTCTTCTACATGGACCCGCCCTACTGGCAGACCGCCGGCTATGGGCTCGACTTCCCGTTCGAGGAGTACGAGCGCATGGCCGACTTCATGCGGCGCTGCAAGGGCCGGGTAATGGTCAGCATCAACGACCACCCGGACATTCGGCGAGCATTCGACGGCTTCCACTTCGAGTACCTGGATATCCGCTACAGCAACACTAACCAGCGGCAGGGCAAGGCCGAGGTCAGCGGCGAACTGGTGATCCTGAATTGGGACCCTGATCGCCTGGGGCAGCTGTTCTAGGGCCGCCTTGGTTGTTTGAGGTTGCATCTTGTAGGATGCAGCCTCTCGGGCATGAGGCCTAAGATCCATGGATAAGTACAGGTGGCGAAGTAAGGAATATGAAGAAAGTTAGAGAGTGCGTTGTTGCTGGATTGTGTGAACCGCCCCGGGTTTCGTGGAGGCCTCAACTCTTGAGAAGATGAGGCCATGAAAAAGACTACGACCTACTCCCCTGAAGTCCGTGAACGTGCCGTGCGCATGGTTCTGGAGCATTTGAACGACTATCCCTCCGAGTGGGCCACCATTGAAGCCATCGCGCCGAAGATTGGCTGTGCAGCGCAGACGTTGCATGGCTGGATTCGCCGTCATCAGACCGACGCAGGTCAGCGTCCAGGCCCGACAACCGAAGAGCGCGAACGCATCAAGGCGTTGGAGCGGGAGAACCGCGAACTGCGCAAAGCCAATGAAATTCTGCGTCTGGCCAGTGCGTATTTTGCCCAGGCGGAGCTCGACCGCCGCACCAAGTCCTGAGGGCTTTTGTCGATCAGTACCGTGACCGTCTTGGGGTCGAGTCGATCTGCCGCGTCTTACAGATCGTCCCGTCCGGTTACCGTAGGCATGCGGCCCAGCAGCGCAACCCCGAATTACGTTGCTGCCGCGCTCGACGCGATGACGCATTGATCATGGAAATCCAGCGCGTATGGGACACCAACATGCAGTGCTATGGCGCAGTGAAGGTCTGGAAGCAGTTACGGCGAGAAGGCATCGCAGCTGCCAGGTGCACGGTAGAGCGATTGATGCGTCGTGCTGGATTACAGGGCATAAGGCGTGGCCAGGTCGTGCGCACAACGGTGGCTGGCGACAAGGCTCTTTGCTCGCTGGATCGCGTCCAACGCCAGTTCCATGCCGACCGCCCGAACCAGTTGTGGGTGTCGGACTTCACCTATGTATCGACCTGGCAGGGCTGGCTGTACGTGGCGTTCGTGATCGACGTCTTTGCACGCCGGATCGTCGGCTGGCGAGTCAGTAGTAGCATGAACACAGACTTCGTACTGGATGCCTTGGAGCAAGCCCTGTATGCCCGTCAGCCGCATTGCACAGGTGGGCTGATCCATCACAGCGACCGTGGCAGTCAGTACGTCTCCATTCGCTACACTGAGCGATTGGCAGAGGCCGGTATAGAGCCCTCGGTGGGTAGCAAGGGAGACAGCTACGATAACGCCCTGGCCGAAACCATCAACGGGCTGTACAAGGCCGAGCTGATTTACCGTCAGTCATGGAAGAGCCGCGAAGCCGTCGAAATGGCGACCTTGAAATGGGTGCACTGGTACAACCACCAACGCCTGCTGAGCTCAATCGGCTATATCCCGCCTGCGGAGGCTGAGGCAAACTTCCACCAGCAGCAAACAGATCAGGCCGTGGCGGCCTGACTTAAACGAAACGGCCTCCACGAAACCCGGGGCGGTTCACAGTAGCTTCTGACTGAGCAGTCCGTCAGCGCTTGTCCGGTTTTATGTAAAGAGACAGAATCTGGCGCTGGGCTACCATGTGAGGACATTCAATGGTCACCACCGATCTGATCGCCATTCTCCGTGCGCAAGTCGCTGCTGCTCGGCAGAACGGCCTATCTGAGGTTTCGCTAGAGAGCCTTTCGAAGCTGATTGACCTCATTGAGAGGGATAACCAGAACTCCCCGGATGGGGTTGAGCGGTCGCAGGAGGCGTTTGAGAGATTCAGGTCAGCCCTGGGGGATTGGCAGAACAGTAATCAGCGCGATCACGAAACCCGGCTAGAAATGTTGCGCGCCACAATCGGCGCCTCTCACCTAGCTATCAAGAGTGCTTTGCTCATTAACGGTGGCGCTGCCGTCGCGTTCTTGGCGTTCCTCGGTACAGCCTGGTCGAGATTCCCGAGTGCGGCGGTTAAGGCGCTTTTAGCCGGCTCGCTTGGGCACTTCATCTGGGGGGTAATGTTAACTGGCATAGGCGCTGGCGTGGCCTACATCTGCCAGGCTGCGTTCGGAGGGGAGCTAGGGAAATATAGCGACAAGATCGCCGAGCCGCTCCGGTGGGTGGCTGCGCTGTTGGTCATGGGCTCATTCGTCTTGTTCTATCTTGGATGTAGCACAGCGATTAAGGCGTTTGTGATGGCGGGTTGATAGAGAAGTGGGCTGGCGTCACTCCGAAACAGAGTATGTATTCTCCTGTTCCCGGCAAGCCTTGGTGAGCCCGGTACCAATAATCTGCACACAAGGGACGTGGCCTGGGAGGAATACCAGGCCTTCCACTTCTAAGGCACATGCATAGTTTGCATCGAAGCGGGGCTCCGCCCCGCTTTCGACCCAGGTTGACCAACTGTGTTGGTAAGGTTGAACGCGTCTGTCATTCGATCAGGTGATAATCATCTCTCTCTTTCGGATCGGGGGTTGCCCCCCGGCAGTTCGCTCCTCGAGATGGCGGGTAGCCAGGGAAGAACATCAAGCCCTCGGCTTCTAGGGCATAAGCAAGTGCTTGCATCGTTACGCGGCGCAGCTCGGCCCCGGCCTCGATCTTTCTGATTGCGGCGGGAGATACGCCTGACCGGAACGCCAGGGCTTCTACGCTCCAGCCAAGCAGTGAACGTGCTGGTTCGCAGTGGGCGCTTCGGAAACCGAGCGGGAAGCTCTCTAGCAACCTTGTGATGTCATCCCAGGTGATATCGCTACGCGGTCTACGTGGGAAGTCAATGATGTCTGCAGACATTGCGGTGCACTCCTATATCGCTGTGTCCTGAATCAGCCCTGGTCCGATGACGCTTCGCGCCGCTTGACCTGCTCGATGGGATCAAGGTCGTAGCCATCGCGAGTGAGGTCTATGCCGTATTTGCAGCGAGCCATGTTCATCAGGTGGATGTACTCGACGTGCGCCTCGTTTGCCCGGCGGTACTCGACTGTGACCTGGGCTTGTAGGTTCTGGTTGATGTCGACCAGCTTCTGGATGTTGCGTCTGGCCTTGGCCAAGTCTCGCCGGAGCTGGTCGTTCTCGTTGCTGAGCCTGTGGCATTGGTGCTTGAGCAGTTCGACGTGTGTCGGCATGCCAAGCTCGAAGCCGGTTGTGTCGATGTCGGCGATGTCCACGGGGCACCTGCGGATATACTGTTTTTATATACAGTAATCTAGGGCGATGGAATCGGCTAGCCCCAACTGACGATGTGCTGCTTTTCCAGGGAGAGAGGTTCCGTAGGAGGCTAGGGGGCGGATTGGTGTTGGGGATGGCTGCGTCGGTAGCTGATCGGGCATGAGAAGCAGCTAAGGCCGCGGTGAGCGCATGCCGCTGCCTATACTGCCCAGACCGTCTGGACGGAGCAGTCACCCGTGAAGCGCACCTTGGAAGGAATGATTCTCGCCGGCGAGCCGCTAATGCAGCAGGCGATCGATGCGTTGCGTCGGTATCACGAAGCCGAGGACTCTGGCGTGGCGTCGGAGGAAGTCGAGCGCCTACGGTTGCTGGCAGAGTCGCTATATCAGGCCGTGACGGACTATCAGTTGTACGCGCTAGGGCATCAGGACTTGGTTCGCCACTAGATTGCGGCTAGATATTGCTTTCGGGGGAGGGATTGAAGGTTGTCAGAGTGTCGGGCGAGGCTGTCTAAAACGGCGCTGATGGCCCTTGCCATTACTGGGCGAAAACGGACGAAACTTGAGAAAAAGTATTAGACGCGGGAATAGCGTAGGCCGCATGTCTGGCGGCCTGCACTCGAATTTTAATGCTACTGTTGCATCATCGGGAGTGTGTTACGGAACGCCAATATCGTTCAGAAGTTCACTTGAATCTTGGTGCTGTAGCCAGATGAGGAAGCCTTTGTCTACTACATGGAGATTCTTGCTAGATTGGTCGTAGTCAATAATGATGGGCATGATATTCTTCTTGACTTGTAAGGATGCGCTTGATTGCAATGCTTGGATGATGTTGCCAGCGTTAAGATCGGATTTGCGAGGATGTTTCTCAGATAGAATTCCTCTAATATCTCTATAGCGCAGGCCGCTTTCGATCTCTTCTATGGGAGTAGATAAAATTGTATAGAGGAGCCATCTATACATTTGAAGGTCGGTATCTTGGAAGCCGTCGGCGAAATTGGTTAAGAAGCTGTCGTAGCGTGCGGACTGCTGGTCTACGATACTTTTAACTATTTCATCTACATCCAGACCTGCGCCGATGGTGACTGGGCGTTGTTGGGTCTCGGTGATATTCGCTGCTAGGCAGGCTATACGGCAGCCCTCTTGAACGACGTAGACACTTTCTCGCGCCAATCCTATTAGTTGGTTTGCGAAGGTTTCCTCGAAGTTAACACCTAGCAGGTCTCCACCTTGGGTTATGACGCTGTGAAGTTCACTGTTGCTCCAGTGGTCCGCGTTTACTGAGATGACTCGGCCGGTTAGGTCACCGTTGTACACTATTAATCGGTTATCTTCGAGCCAGACTCCAACAACGATAAACGTGATTGCTGAGAACTCATGGAAAGCCTTGAGTTCTATTGAAAAGTCCTTTTGTGTTTCATAAGGAAGGTAATGGAAGTCTTCAAGAACGATTAGTTTGTCGAAAGCAATCGATTTGAGTGCTGCAATTACATCGTTTACATCATCAATATCTAGTTCGAGAGGTGATGTTGTGATTTCTTCCGTAGTCCCTGTCTCACCTTCGGCTCCGCCGCTCGCTTCGGCAGATCCGCCAAAACCAAGAAGCGTACCTTTGACTCCCGTCTTGACGCTAGCAATAATCTTGTTCTTGCCAGATGAGCTCTTTTTTGACGATTGAGTGATCTCGAAGCCAGCTCGCTTTAATATGTTTGCATGCAAGTCTGCCATGTCGCTTTTATTCGAGCACTGAACTAGGATGTAACTTTCATCGGGAAGACAATGCTTTCTGACAGATGTCTTTCCCTGCTTGGAGCTTCCATAAATTACTATGTGGTGCTTGGCGCGTAACTCTTTCTGCAGTTTTTTGTCTACAGCCTCGCGCTCGACGTAGTTGAGAGGGAGGTGTCTAGTGATGCCAAACACTTCATCGATGGTATACGTAGTCACTGTACCTTCCTAGTGCTGTAGGTTGAGTGGAGGCGTTAGGTGGTGGCTGTAATAGTCGCCGTATGCGTCTGGCTTGACAATGGGGCGAGGCTTAATTTGGGGAATGAGGCCGGCTAGTGGAAGCTTCTTGGGAGGGGCGGCAGGCTGATGGTACAAAAATGGTACGCGGTAGGAGTTGTTGTCTTGAAGGCCTTGCAGGATAAGACTCTCAGAGAGAGTGTGCCCAATCCATCATCGGTGCCACGGAAAAGCGGCGGGATGGCTCAGGGCGCGTGGTGGTGGTTGGGATCACGGTTTCTGCTGGCATGGTTCACGGCGGGTAACGAAAGCGGTCGGGAATGTCTGCGGCGCACGCATGTCGGGGTGGACACATCGGGAAAGATTGCGAAAGCGGCGGCTACATTGCTGGGCGCCGCTGCGCAGACAACAGGGCCATAGTCTACCAAGAGTGTTCGCGGTTTACCTCCCGAAGGGTTGGGCAACCGTCGGTCGCTCAGGTTCAGCACATGGGTGGACGTCCTCATGAATTTGTACGATGATTTTCGTATCGACAGGGAAGACTATGGAGAATGGCTTCAGGAAGGCCAGGCGCGACCTGATCGCGGCCCTTGAGAGGGGTGACTACCTGCATGTGTCGCGTGGCGACATCGAGGTGAAGAACCTGCTGGCGACAGGGGCGGTTTCGGCTCAGGAGGTGATCGGCATCGTTCGCGCGTGCAGCGGCATGCACCACGCCTGCAGCCCCCATCACGCCGTCGCGCAAATCGATGTCCATGTGCTCAGGCGGCACGGCTGGTACATCAAGTTCTATTTCATCGAGCCAGGAGCCTGGTTCATCAGCGTACATCGGTGAGACCCCAGATCATGAAGATCCTTTTCGAAGGCGATAGCGGCAAGGCGCTCTGCGAGCATTGCCAGGCCGTGGTGCAGACCCGCTACGTGCGTCGCGACGTGCCATTCAGCGATGGCCAGGGCCAGGCGCGGGACATCCTGGTCGGCGTGTGCACGCACTGCGATACGGTAGTCGCCATTCCGCCGCAGTCCACGCCGGCCATCCGCGAGGCGCGCAAGCAACAACTCAAGTCCATCGAGGCGCGGTTGCCGGCGGTCTACCTCGATGCCCTCGACGCGGCCATGCACGCGGTCAGCTGCGAAGCCGGGGCCAACCTGCGCAAGCTGTTCCTCGGCCATTACTTCCAGTTGCTGGTGCAGGCCAGCCAGGGCGAGCAACTGCTGCCGGCCCACGAGGCGTTCGCCCGCTCGCTGGACGAGCAACGGCGTCAGCGCGGCCTGCCGCCTTCGGGGGCGACCCGGCGCCTGTCGATGAAGGTCAACCCCCACGTGGCCGAGGATTTCCTGGCGCTGCAGCAGCAAACCCGGATGACCCAGACCGAGCTGCTCAAGTCGGTGATCGCGCGGATCCAGGCGGATGTCCTCGAGGCGCGCGATCCGGGGGTGATCCTCGCCCTGCAACGCTTGGCGCGGCTGGCCGTGTAGGCGATCGAGGCGTGCGCGGGCCTGGGGCGACTGACAGCCCTGGGCTTGCAGGCGGCCCAGGGTCAGCTAGCTTTTCGTGCAATCATCCCCCATGCAAGGAGAACGCAATGGCGGCTCGAACCCCCAGGAAGAAAACCGACAACCACCCGGCACAGGCGTCCGTCGACCCGTTCCGCCTCAAGCCGAGCGGCGGGCCAGAGGAAGGCCTGGATCCGAAAGTGCACGTGTATGGACATAAGCAGAACATCATCTGTGCCACCGAATCCCGCGGCCATGTGCGCAACGTTGCCGAACTGCAGCTGGACGCCACCCAGGGCTTCATTCCGCTCTGGCGCGAAGACACCATCCTCAGGTGGCGCTTCCAGGAGCAATCGCTGGCGCGCTTCGCTGCGCCCGACGCCGCCAAGGCCAGGATCGAGCAGCTTTTCTGCCAGGCCCTACGGGCTTGGGGCGACGCCGTGCCGATCGCCTTCGCCAGGGATGACGACGCCTGGGATTTCCAGATCGTCGTCCAGCAGGTCGAACGCTGCGACGGGGCAGGAGCCTGCGTGTTGGCGAGTGCCTTCTTTCCCGACCCCGGGCGGCACGACCTGGTGATCTACCCGACGCTGTTCAAGCAGGACGAGGCCGAGCAGGTCGAGACCATCGCCCACGAGCTGGGCCATGTGTTCGGCCTCCGGCACTGGTTCGCGCCCCAGCAGGAGGCGGATTTCCCCAGCATTCCATTCGGCTCGCAGAAACCGGTCTCGATCATGAACTACGGCCCTGACAGCCAACTGACCGAGGACGACAGGAACGACCTGAAAGCCCTGTACTCGGCCGCCCATAGCGGGGCGCTCACCCACATCAACGGCACCCCCATCCGCCTGGTGGCGCCGTTCCATACCCTGCGGGAACAGTTCCAGGCCCTGCCGTTGAAGTGAGTACGGCGGCCGCCACGGCATCCTGGGCGGACCCCTGGTCGGTTTCAGGATGCGCCTGGTCGTTTGGGTGCAACCTGCCGGCGCCAGGAGTGCCATGCTTGCAGGATGCCCAGGGGAACCAGTGCGCGCAGACGCACGGCCATGGGCAAGGAGGGCGCCCGTATACCACGTGACCGTGACGTGACCGGTGCGCCACAGCAGAACACGCCGGACGCCTGCCCGCCGCGGCAGCCTTGTCCGTGATGCCGAGGTCCGCTGTATGCCTGATGAGACGCTTCACCTGCCATTGATCCAGGACGCACTGGAACGCCACAAGGCCATGCCCGGCGCCCTGTTGCCAATCCTCCACGCCATCCAGGACGGCGCAGGCTTCGTGCCGGATGCCGCCGTCCCCGAGATCGCCCATGCCCTCAACCTCAGCCAGGCCGAGGTGCGCGGGGTGATCAGTTTCTACCACGATTTCCGTACCACACCGCCGGCGCGCCACACCCTGCGCCTGTGCCGGGCCGAATCCTGCCAGAGCCGGGGCGCCGAGGCCCTGGCTGCACAGTTGCGCGAGCAGTTGGCGCTGGATGACCACGGCTCCAGCGCCGATGGCGCCATCAGCCTGCGACCGGTGTACTGCCTGGGCGCCTGCGCCTGCTCGCCAGCCCTGGAACTAGACGGCCGGCTGCATGCCCGCCTCACCCCCGAGCGCCTGCGTGCCCTGGTCAACGGCTGCCTGGAGGACGAAGAATGCTGAAGCTCTTCATCCCCTGTGACTCGGTGGCCCGCGCCGTGGGCGCCGACCAGGTCGCCGAGGCGCTGGCCGACGAGGCCGGGCGCCGGCAAGTGGCGTTGGATATCCAGCGCACCAGTTCCCGAGGGCTGTACTGGCTGGAACCTTTGCTGGAGCTCGAGGGCGCCACTGGGCGCATGGGCTTCGGGCCGGTCACGCCTGAAGACGTGCCCAGCCTGCTGGATGCCCTGATGGGCGAAGCAGGTGGCCATTCCCTGGCCCTGGGGCCGGTGGAGGACATCCCCTACCTCAAGTCCCAGCAGCGTCTGCTGTTCGCCCGTGCCGGTATCACCCGGCCGTTGTCGCTGGAGGACTACCGTGCCCATGACGGGTTCGAAGGGCTGGCCCGTGCCGTGGCGCTCGAGGGGGCGGACGTGGTTGCCGCCGTGCTCGACTCCGGCCTGCGTGGCCGTGGCGGCGCGGCATTCCCCGCCGGCATCAAGTGGCGTACCGTGCGCGAGGCTGGGGCAGGGCAGAAGTACGTGGTGTGCAACGCCGACGAGGGTGACTCGGGCACCTTCGCCGACCGCATGCTGATGGAGGGCGACCCCTTCCTGCTGATCGAGGGCATGGCCATCGCCGGCCTCGCCGTGGGGGCCGACAAGGGCTACATCTACGTGCGCTCGGAGTACCCGGACGCGATTCGTGTGCTGGACGCGGCCTGCGCCATCGCCCGTGAGGCAGGCTACCTGGGCGAGGACGTCGCCGGCAGTGGCCGGGCCTTCGACCTGGAGGTGCGGGTCGGTGCCGGCGCCTACATCTGTGGCGAGGAAACCGCGCTGCTCGAATCCCTCGAAGGCAAGCGCGGCATCGTCCGCGCCAAGCCACCGCTCCCGGCCCTGGAGGGGCTGTTCGGCCGACCGACCCTGGTGCACAACGTGCTCACCCTGGCCTCGGTGCCGGTGATCCTGGCCAGGGGCGCGGCGTTCTATCGCGACTTCGGCATGGGCCGCTCGCTGGGCACCATGCCGTTCCAGCTGGCCGGCAACATTCGCCGGGGTGGCCTGGTGGAGCGTGCCTTCGGCCTGAGCCTGCGCGAGCTGGTCGAGGACTATGGCGGCGGCACCGCCAGCGGTCGGCCGTTGAAGGCGGCGCAGGTTGGCGGCCCCTTGGGCGCCTGGGTGCCCCCCAGCCATTTCGACACCCCGCTGGACTACGAGGCCTTCGCTGCCATGGGCGCGATGCTGGGCCACGGTGGCGTGGTGGTGGCCGACGATACCCTGAACATGGCCAGCATGGCGCGCTTCGCCCTGCAGTTCTGTGCCGAAGAATCCTGCGGCAAGTGCACGCCGTGCCGGATCGGCTCGACCCGTGGCATGGAGGTGGTGGACCGGCTGATCGCCAGCAGCGACCTCGGCGAACGCCACGACCAGGCCCTGCTGCTGCGCGACCTGTGCGACACCATGCAGTACGGCTCGCTCTGCGCCATGGGCGGCATGACCGCCTATCCCGTGGCCAGTGCCCTCAAGTATTTCCCCGCCGACTTCGGTCTGACCACCACGGAGGCCGCGCAGTGATCAATTTCTTCGACCCCGCCAACGACATCGACCTGGGCACGCCGGCCCGCGACAGCGACGTGCAGGTCAGCCTGGTCATCGATGGCCGCTCCATCAGCGTGCCTGCCGGCACCTCGGTGATGCGTGCCGCGGCACTGCTCGGCACCAGCATTCCCAAGTTGTGCGCCACCGACAGTCTGGAGGCCTTTGGCTCCTGCCGCCTGTGCATGGTGGAGATCGAGGGCATGCGCGGCTATCCAGCCTCGTGCACCACACCGGTCAGCGAAGGCATGGTGGTGCGTACCCAGACGTCGCGCCTGGCCGACCTGCGGCGCAACGTCATGGAGCTGTACATCTCCGACCACCCGCTGGACTGCCTGACCTGCTCGGCCAACGGCAACTGCGAGCTGCAGACCGTGGCCGGCCAGGTCGGCCTGCGCGAGGTGCGCTACGGCTACGACGGTGCCAACCACCTGGCCGAGCAGAAGGACGTCTCCAACCCGTACTTCGACTACGAGCCGAGCAAGTGCATCGTCTGCAGCCGCTGCGTGCGTGCCTGCGAAGACATCCAGGGCACCTTCGCCCTGACCATCACCGGGCGCGGTTTCGAGTCGCGGGTGGCCGCCGCCGGCGGGGACAACTTCCTCACCTCCGAATGCGTCTCCTGCGGCGCCTGCGTGCAAGCCTGCCCGACCGCCACCCTGAGCGAGAAAAGCCTGGTCCAGCTCGGCCAGCCCGAGCGTGCCGTCATCACCACCTGCGCCTATTGCGGCGTGGGCTGTTCGTTCCGCGCCGAGATGAAGGGCGACCAGCTGGTACGCATGGTCCCGGACAAGAGCGGTGGCGCCAACCACGGCCACGCCTGTGTCAAGGGCCGTTTCGCCTGGGGCTATGCCACCCATCCGGACCGCATCACCAAGCCGATGATCCGCAAGCACATCGACGATCCGTGGCAGGAAGTCAGCTGGGACGAGGCGCTCACCTACGCCGCCAGCGAGTTTCGCCGTATCCAGCTCAAGCATGGGCGCGACTCCATCGGCGGCATCACCTCCAGCCGTTGCACCAACGAGGAGGCCTACCTGGTGCAGAAGCTGGTGCGCGCCGCTTTCGGCAACAACAACGTCGACACCTGTGCGCGGGTCTGCCATTCGCCGACCGGCTACGGCCTCAAGCAGACCCTGGGCGAGTCGGCCGGCACCCAGAGCTTCGACTCGGTGATGCAGGCCGACGTCATCCTGGTGATCGGCGCCAACCCCACCGACGCCCACCCGGTGTTCGGCTCGCAACTCAAGCGCCGCCTGCGCGAGGGCGCGCGGCTGATCGTCATCGACCCACGGCGCATCGACCTGGTGGACTCGCCCCATGCCCGCGCCGAACTGCACCTGCAACTGCGCCCTGGCACCAACGTGGCCATGCTCAATGCCCTGGCCCATGTGATCGTCACCGAGGGACTGCTCGACCAGGCCTTCGTCGACGCCCGCTGCGAGGCGGAGGATTTTGCCCGCTGGCGCGATTTCGTCAGCCTCGCGGAAAACGCCCCCGAGGTGCTGGGGCCGGTGTGCGGCGTGCCCGCCGAGCAGATCCGCGCCGCTGCCCGGCTGTATGCCACCGGCGGCAACGCGGCGATCTACTACGGCCTGGGCGTCACCGAGCACAGCCAGGGCAGCACCGCGGTGATGGGCATCGCCAACCTGGCCATGGCCACCGGCAACATCGGTCGCGAAGGGGTAGGGGTGAACCCCCTGCGTGGGCAGAACAATGTCCAGGGCTCTTGCGACATGGGCTCGTTCCCCCATGAGCTGCCAGGCTACCGGCACATCTCCAACGAGGGGGTGCGCAGCGAGTTCGAGCAGGCCTGGGGCGTCACCTTGCAGCCTGACCCGGGCCTGCGCATCCCCAACATGTTCGAGGCGGCCCTGGATGGCAGCTTCAAGGCCCTCTACTGCCAGGGCGAGGATATCGCCCAGAGCGACCCCAACACCCAGCACGTCACCGCGGCCCTGATGGCCATGGAGTGCGTGGTGGTGCAGGACATCTTCCTCAACGAGACGGCCAAGTTCGCCCATGTGTTCCTGCCGGGCAGTTCGTTCCTGGAGAAGGACGGCACCTTCACCAACGCCGAGCGGCGCATCTCGCGGGTGCGCAAGGTCATGGAGCCGCTGGCCGGCAAGGCCGACTGGGAAGCCACCGTGGCCCTGTCCAATGCCCTGGGCTACCGCATGGACTACCGCCATCCCTCCGAGATCATGGACGAGATCGCCCGCCTGACCCCGACCTTCCAGCGGGTCAGCTACGCGCAGCTCGACCGCCACGGCAGCCTGCAATGGCCGTGCAACGATGCCGCGCCGCAGGGTACCCCGACCATGCACATCGACCAGTTCGTGCGCGGCAAGGGGCGCTTCATGCTGACCGGCTACGTGCCGACCGACGAGAAGGCCAACAGCCGCTATCCGTTGCTGCTGACCACCGGGCGTATCCTCAGCCAGTACAACGTCGGCGCCCAGACCCGACGCACCGGCAATGTCGCCTGGCACGCCCAGGACCGTCTGGAAATCCACCCGACCGACGCCGAGAGCCGCGGCATCAAGGACGGAGACTGGGTCGGCGTGGGCAGCCGCGCCGGGCAGACGGTGTTGCGCGCCAAGGTCAGCGGTCGGGTAGCGCCGGGGGTGGTGTACACCACCTTCCACTTCCCTGAGTCGGGCGCCAACGTGATCACCACCGACAACTCCGACTGGGCCACCAACTGCCCCGAGTACAAGGTCACGGCCGTAGAGGTGGTGCGGGTGTTCCAGCCATCGGAGTGGCAGAAGCGCTACCAGGCGTTCAGCGATGAACAACGGCGCTTGCTCAAGGAGCGTCGCCAGGCCGAGAAGTCCGAGAAAGCCGAGGTGCGCCGATGAGCAGCGAGAACCTGGTCAAGATGGCCAACCAGATCGCCCACTACTTCGCCAGCGAGCCCGACCGGGCGCTGGCGGTGCAGGGGGTGAGGCAGCACCTGCAGAACTTCTGGACGCCAGCCATGCGTCGGCAACTGGAGGCGTGGTTGCAGGCCAACCCGGGGGAGGGGTTGGACCCGCTGGTTCGGGAGGCGATCGAGGTAGCGAAGGCGCCGGCGTAGCGGTTCTGGACTCGCACTTCGAAGGTGTTTGCCCAAGAATCCCGGCGACACCCGGGGTGTCGCCAAGGACAGGGATGTCACCTTCCCTGCAATACCTCTCGAAACACATCCGGCCGTGCGGCCGCCATGTGGAGCAGGGTGCGAACGGCGCCGGATGGCGTGCGTCGCCCCTGTTCCCATTCTTGAAGCCCACATCGTCGATGTGGGGGCTGGGGGCCAACCCAGCGCACGGCAGTGCCAAATCCGATGCGTGCTCACAAACGACTGGCATGAAAGTTCCCCCCGCAATCTGTAAATTTCGTAAATAAGATACAAACCCATTTGAGAATCATTATATTCGCCATCCCTGAGGGCCCCACGCAACGTTCGTGAGGCCAGTGGCTCTGTGTGCGCTGTCTTCCAGGCGGTCGCGCCTTTTCGCTCATGAACTGCAGGAGATGTGTCGATGCAATCCAGAACCTCCCCCAACAGCCTGGCCCTGGCCTTCGTCGCATTGGCGTCGCCGGCCATGCTGGCCACGGCGGCACAGGCCGAGGAGAACCCGTCCGGCGAGGTGCTGGAGGTGCCGGTCGACAGCAACGCGCTGGTGATCCAGAACACCCTGGTCACGGCCGAGCGTGAGGCACGCCAGGCACTGGGCTCGTCGATCATCACCGAAGAGGACATCAAGCGCCGCCCCCCGGCCAACGACCTGTCCGACATCATCCGTCGCGAACCAGGGGTCAACCTGACCGGCAACAGCGCCAGCGGCGCGCGTGGCAACAACCGCCAGATCGACCTGCGCGGCATGGGCCCGGAGAACACCCTGATCCTCATCGACGGCAAGCCGTCCAACGCCCGCAATGCCGTGCGCTACGGTTGGAACGGCGACCGCGACACCCGCGGCGAGACCAACTGGGTGCCGGCCGAGGCGGTCGAGCGCATCGAGATCCTCCGTGGCCCAGCCGCGGCGCGTTATGGTTCCGGTGCCATGGGCGGGGTGGTGAACATCATCACCAAGCGCCCGACCGACGAGCTCAAGGGCAACCTCAACCTGTACACCCAGTTGCCCGAAGACAGTGCCGAAGGCGCCAGCCAGCGCGCCAACTTCAACGTCAGCGGCGGGCTGACCGACGACCTGGGCTTTCGCCTCTACGGTGGCCTGGCCAAGACCGACGCCGACGACCTGGACATCAACGCCAAGCACGCCAACAGTGCCCTGGTGGCCGGGCGCGAGGGCGTGCGCAACAAGGACATCAATGGCCTGCTGAGCTGGAGGCTCAACGACGAGCATCGCCTCGAGCTCAGCGCCGGCTATAGCCGCCAGGGCAATATCTACGCCGGCGACACCATGAACAGCAACGGCGGTGGCAACATCGACCTGATCTCCAGCCTGTATGGCCACGAGACCAACGTCATGCAGCGCAACACCTACGACCTGACCCACCTGGGCGACTTCACCTGGGGTACCAGCAAGACCGTGCTGGCCTACGAGTACGTGCGCAACTGGCGCCTCAACGAAGGCCTGGCAGGGGGGCCGGAAGGGTCGATCAACGATTCTGGCGCGGCGATGTCGCGGCTGCGCAACACCCGCCTGACCAGCGAAGCGAGCCTGCCGTTCGCGATGGGCAGCACCGAGCACGTGCTGACCCTGGGTGGCGAGTACCTCTATGAAACCCTCAACGACCAGGGGTCGTTCCGCCCGCAGAGCTTCGACCCGAGCGGCTCCGGCAGCGACGTGATCGCCGGTTTCGATCGCAGCGACTCGAAGATGTCGGCCAAGAGCTATGCGCTGTTCGTCGAGGACAACATCGTCATCGGCGACACCACCGTCACCCCTGGCTTGCGCCTGGATCATCACGAGGAATTCGGCGACAACCTCAGCCCGAGCCTGAACCTGTCGCACAAGCTCACCGACGATCTGACCGTCAAGGGCGGCATCGCCCGGGCCTACAAGACGCCGAACCTGTACCAGTACAACCCCAACTACCTACTCTACAGCCGTGGCAACGGCTGCAGCGTGCAACAGACCAACTCCGGGGGCTGTTACTTGCAGGGTAATGCCGACCTCGATCCGGAAATCAGCGTCAACAAGGAAATCGGCCTGCTGTATGACCGTGGCACCTGGCGTACCAGCGCGACCTACTTCCGCAATGACTACAAGAACAAGATCATCGGCGGTACCGACGTGGTCTACACCATCAACAGCGGCCGCCGCGTGACCCAGTGGGAGAACGCCGGCAAGGCACGGGTGGAAGGCATCGAGGGCAACTTCTTCATCGAGCTGAGCCCGACCCTGGACTGGAACACCAACCTGACCTGGATGCTCGACAACGACAACCGCGAGACTGGCGAGCCGCTGTCGGTGATCCCCGAGTACACGGTCAACACCACCCTCGACTGGCGTGCCACCGACAAGCTGTCGTTCCAGCTGGCGGGCACCTACTTTGGCAAGCAGAAGTCGCCGACCTACAACTACCGCACCCAGCAGGACTATGACCAAGAGGCCCAGCAGGACGTGGAGGCCTATGGCCTGGTGGATGTCAGCGCCGGGTACAGGTTCAACGCCAACTATGACGTGCGGGTAGGGGTGAACAACGTCTTCGACAAGCAGATCTACCGTGGCGGCAATGCCAGCAGCTCGGGCGCCAATACCTACAACCAGCCGGGGCGTGCGGTGTTCGCTTCGTTGAACATCTCGTTCTGATCGTTGGAACCGCTTCGCGCCCCGACAAGCCCGCGCCCACATGGACCGCGCCGATCTTGAGATCGGCGCCGAATCTGTGGGCGCGGGCTTGTCGGTGTGCCGAGCCGACGCGAAGCGGCCCCGAATGCCCCTCAAGGAGCAACCGATGAGCACTCTCCCCACCTGGCTGGCCATCCTCTCCCGCAGCGCCGCCGCACTGCTTGGCGGCTACGCCTTCAGCTACGCCGCTACCGCCTGCCTGGCCCGCGTGCTGCCACTGGCACCTGGCGACGCGGTGATCGTCGCCACGCTGCCGACGTTCGTTTTCTACACCGCCGCGATCCTCTGGGCGTTCGCCAGCCGTGACGCCCTGCATGCCTGGATGCCCTTGGCCATTTCCGTACCGCTGGCGCTGCTGGGCTTCTGGCCGCAGGCGATGGGGTGGTTGCCATGAAGAACACCTTCACCCAATCGATGGCCTGGCTGCATACCTGGGCCGGGCTGATCTTCGGCTGGCTGCTGTTCGCCATCTTCGTCACCGGCACCCTGGCGGTGTTCGACAAGGAGCTCAACCACTGGATGCAGCCGGAGATCCCGGCCACCGACGTCTCCCAGGCCGATGCCGCGCGGCGTGCCATCGCCTACCTGCAAGCCCACGAAGCGGATGCCAACAACTGGGGCATCAGCCTGCCCAGCGAACGCGCCCCAGGGCTGCGCGTGTCCACCGGCGAACGCCGCCATGGCGGTGGCGTGCAACTCGATCCGCAGACCGGCGAGCCGTTGGCGGTGCGCGACAGCGTTGGCGGTAATTTCTTCTTCCGCTTCCATTTCACCCTCGACCTGCCGCGCAACTGGGGCATCTTCGTGGTCGGAGCGCTGGCCCTGGTGATGCTGGCGGCGCTGGTGACCGGTATCGTGATCCACAAGAAGATCTTCAAGGAGTTCTTCACCTTCCGCCCGGACAAGGGGCAGCGCTCCTGGCTGGATTTCCACAATGCCAGTGCCGTGCTGTTGCTGCCGTTCCACCTGATGATCACCTACACGGGGTTGGTGATCTTCATGCTGATCTACATTCCCGCAGGCGTGGATGCCCTGTTCGACGGTGATACCCGGGCGTACTTCCAGGCCCAGGGCAATACCCGCCTGGAACAGCCACGGCGCCTGGCCAAGGTGCCGGGCGAACTGGTCGACATCGCGCCGCTGCTGGCCCAGGCCGAGGCACGGCTGGGGCCGATCGGTGGCCTGAATATCCGCAACCCCAATACGGCTGGGGCACGCATCGAGATCCGGCCGCAGCTGGGCAACCGTATCGCCTTGACCAAGGGCCAGGCGATGGTCTTCGACGGCGTCAGCGGCAAGCTGCTCAGCGATGTGCCCGAGCTGCGCCCGGCGCCATTGACCCAACGGGTGATGGTCGGCCTGCACTTCGCCCAGTTCGGTGGCTACCCCATGCGTTGGCTGTACTTCGTCTGTGGCCTGGTCAGTTGCGCGATGATCGCCAGTGGTTTGGTGCTGTTCTGCGTCAAACGCGGGCGCAAGTACGCCACGGTCACGGCCGAGGCATCGGCGCGACGCTGGTATCGCCTGGCCGAGGTGTGCAACGTCGGTTTCATCGCCGGCTTGCTGCTGGCCTGTGTCGCGCTGCTGTGGGCCAGCCGCCTGCTGCCTGCGGAGCTGGCCGGGCGTGAAGCGTGGGAGGTGCGGGTGTTCTTCGGGGCCTGGTTGCTGGCCTTGTTGCATGCTGGGTCGCGGCCGGCCAAGCGCGCCTGGGTCGAGCAATTGGGGCTCGTGGCGCTGCTGAGTGGTGGCCTGGGGGCGCTGGGCATGGTTACCGGCACGGCAGACAGCCTGCGCCTGGGTGTGGAGGTTACCGGGTTGGTGCTGGGCGTGGGTCTGGCCCTGGCGGCCTGGCGGGTGGCCCGTTCGGTGCCGGTGACGGCCCGGACGCCCGCTCGGCGGATGGAGGTGGCAGGATGATGACGATGGTCATGGGGGGATTGCTGTTCGCCTATGCCGGCATGCTGGGGCTGTGCCAGGGGTTGGAGCGGCACTACAAGCAGGTTTGGCACAGGCCATGCCCGCGTGGGCTGCGCCTGGCCCTGCGCGGGTTGGGCTGGTCGTCGCTGCTGGGCAGCCTGTTGCTGTGCGCCGGGGCCTGGGGCTGGGCCATGGGACCGGTGGCCTGGTTCGGGGCGATGTCGCTGGCGGGGATGGTGCTGGTGATGGTGCTGCCGTACTGGCCGCGGGTGGCGGTGGGGCTGGTGATGCTGGTGCCGGTGTGGGGGCTGGTATTCTCCTGTGTTTCGTTGCGGTAAAAAAATCGCTGGCATGCTAAACCGGATGCCTGAACATCGCCCACGAAGAGCCCCCGTGAAAGCTGTCCACCTTGCCTTGATCTGCCACGCTCCGACCCATGCCCTCAAGACCGGGTATTTACACGGTATCGACGATGCCCTGTCGCCAGGCTCGGAGCGGCCTTCGCCGGCTGCGCCAGGTACCCAGCTGCTGAGCGCACCGGAGCGTCGGGCACTGGAGACGGCGGCCTGCCTGGGAACGTGCGTGGGTATCGAGCCAGCCCTGGCCGATTGCGACCTGGGGCGCTGGCAAGGCCAGGCGCTCAAGCACCTGCAGGCCGAGCAGCCGCAGGCCCTGGCCCAATGGCTGGACGACCCGCACAGTGCGCCCCACGGCGGCGAATCGATCGCCGCCTTGTGCCAACGGGTCGGCGCCTGGCTGGAGGGGTTCGACCCACCGGGCGACTGGCTGGCAGTGACCCACCCCTTCGTCATCCGTGCGGCGATGGTCCATGTGCTCGGCTGCCCGCTGGAGGCTTTCCAGCGCATCGATGTATTGCCGCTGTCGCGCCTGCCACTCAGCCGCGTGGGGCGTTGGCGGTTGCGCCTGGCCTGACGCGCGTCACAACGTGCAGAAAAAACCCGCCGCCACGTTTGAACTTGTGCGGCCCTTTGCAATCATCTTTGCGTCTCCGGCTGGAGGCTCTTTCACAGGCAATACAGGAAAGCAGCATGATGCTCACGACAAGACGGAACTGGCTGGCCCTGGCACTGGGCCTTTTCATCACCACGCCGTTGCTGGCCGCCGAGCCCGAGCGCCCACCGGTGGCCGACAAGGTGGTCGCCTACAGCGGCGAGCAGGGGATCAAGGTCTGGACCCTGCGCATCGGTGAGCGCTCGGCGAACCAGGCGCTGGTACAGGTCGATGGCATCGACCATGACTGGCAGATGCGCATCCAGAAGATGAACGTCGAGAAGTCCGAGCGGGATACGCGTTACTCCACCGAGGTCGACGGCAAGAAGTACGTTGCCCTGATCGTTCGTGGCGACTGGGCCAACCTCTACCTGCCGGGCGAGGCGCAAGAGACATCCCTGCGCTACGACCCTTCTCTCTCCGAGCAGGGCAATGCCCAGTACTTCCTGACCGACTACCTGCAACAGGCGGCCAGGTAAGGGCAGCGGGCGCGTTAGAACGCCAGCTTGTAGCCGATCATCAACAGCATCCCGGCCAGGCAAGGCCGCAGCAGGTGGTCGGAGATACGCCCGGTGAGGTGGCTGCCCAGGTAGATGCCGGGCAGCGAACCGAGCAGCAGGTAGCCGAGCAACGCCCAGTCCATGTTGCCCATCCCGGCGTGGCCGAGGCCGGCCACCAGGGTCAGGGGCACGGCGTGGGCGATCTCGGTGCCCACCAGGCGGCGGGTGACCAGGAACGGGTAGAGCAGGAACAGCGCCACCGTGCCCAGAGCGCCGGCACCGATGGAGGTCAGGGTGACCATGACGCCCAGCACCACCCCGGTGAGCACGGTGAGGATGTTCAGGGTGCGGTCGCTGAGGTGGTAGTGGTCGCCGGCGTGGCGATTGGCGAAGGCCTGCAGGCGCGACTTGAACAGGATCGCCAGCGCGGTGAGGATCAGCACCACGGCCAGGCCCTGCTTGATCACCGCATTGAGCGCCGAGGTATCGGTGTGCAGGGTGCTGAGGAACCACAGCGTCAGCGCTGCCGCCGGCACGCTGCCCAGGCTCAGCAGGCCGGTGATCTTCCAGTCGATGTTCTTGTTGCGCCCATGCACCCAGACGCCACTGGCCTTGGTGATGGCGGCGTAGAGCAGGTCGGTACCCACGGCGGTGGCCGGGTTGACCCCGAACCAGAGCAGGATCGGCGTCATCAGCGAACCGCCACCGACGCCGGTCATGCCGACGATGAAACCCACGACCAGCCCCGCAATGGTGAAACCGAAAGAACCTACATCCATACGCTACTCGACTGTCCCGCTGTGCCCGTGATCGGATGGCTGCCAGCATAAAGGTTTTTTTATAGCGAAATAGACTTGTTCGTTATTAGGTTATAACCAGATATCGACTGCGGGCCTCCAAGATCAGCGGTCGGTCATCACCACCATGACATGGGCATCGCCGCCATCCTCGCTCTCAGACAGGTAGATATGCCCCACCTGGCTGTCGAAGTAAGCCGTCTCCTGGGGCCCGATGCTCACCGCCTCGCCCGTTTCGAACAGGATGCGTACCCGCCCGCTCAGGACGAGGGCGAACTCCTGGCCGGGATGGCGGATGAAGTCATCGAACTGGCCGCGCTCCCGGGCGATGATGCGGGCGTAGGCGGGGGTCATGCGCCGTTCGGGGAAGGCCCCTGCAATCGGGTGGTAGTCGTAGGTGCCGGTGGAGTAACCGGCTGCCGCGGGCAGCGAATCGACCACCACGGTCGCCGGGGCTGGCGCGCTGGCCGGGCCGCTGGCGCGGAACAACTGGGCGATGTCCAGGTTCAGGGCACGCGCCGCTGCGGCCAGCTTCTCGTAGCTGACCGAGACCTGCGCCAGCTCCATCTTCGACAGGGTCGAGACCGGCACGCCACTGAGCGCGGACAACTGCTTGAGGGTCATCTGCCGCGCCTTGCGCACCTGGCGCAGGCGCGCGCCAACCTCGGCGCGGTCGAGCAGGGGGAGGGCACCGGGGCGGTTTGGCGGGCGGGTACGGTCGTCGGGCATCGGGGCTCTCATGTACGGCTTTGGTCGGGCATCTTACCTTGGACCCTTGCGCGATCCGAAATTCTCATATATTAGAATTCTCATAAATGATAATTAGCGCGACAGGAGCGTGCATGGCACAGATCTACGACACCCTGATCATCGGCGCCGGCATCGCCGGTGCTTCCCTGGGCTACCGCCTAGCCGGCCAGCGCCGGGTGCTGCTGCTCGAGCGCGAGATGCAGCCGGGCTACCACTCCACCGGGCGCTCGGCCGCCATGTTCATGGAGGCCTACGGTACGCCGCAGATCCAGGCCCTCACCCGCGCCAGCCGTGCCTTCTACGAGCAGCCGCCGGAGGGCTTTTGCGAGCATCCCCTGCTCGAGCCCCGTGGCTGCCTGTACGTCGCTACCACCGAGCAACGCGAGCTTCTCGAAACCACCTACGCGCAGAACCTGGCCAACGGCACCGAGGTCAGCCTGCTCGACCGCGAGGCCGCCCTGGCCCTGGTACCCAGCCTGCGTGGCGAGGTCCTCGGCGGTGCGCTGCTCGAGCCGGGGGCCATGGACCTGGACGTGCATGGCCTGCACCAGGGCTTCCTGCGTGGCTACCGCGCGGCCGGTGGCGAGCTGCGCTGCAACGCCGAGCTGGTCCAGGCCCGCTACCTCGATGAGCTGTGGCAAGTGGAACTGGCCGATGGCAGCCAGTTGCAGGCTCGCCAACTGGTCAACGCCGCCGGAGCCTGGGCCGACCAGGTGGCCGGGCAGTGCGGGGTGGTCAAGGTTGGCCTGCAGCCCTGTCGGCGGAGCGCCTTCACCTTCCCGGGCCCATCGGCGCACGACTTCAGTCGCTGGCCGGCGGTGATCGGCGTGGACGAAAGCTTCTACTTCAAGCCGGACGCCGGCCAGTTGCTCGGCTCGCCGGCCAACGCTGACCCGGTCGAGCCCCAGGACGCCGCGCCAGAAGAGCTGGACGTGGCCCTGGGCATCTACAACATCGAGGCCATGACCACCCTGCAGATCCGCCGTCCCAGCCACAGTTGGGCCGGGCTGCGCTCGTTCGTCGCCGACGGCGACCTGGTGATCGGCTTCGACCCGCGTATGCCGGCGTTCTTCTGGCTGGCGGCGCAGGGCGGCTACGGCATCCAGTCCGCCGCCGGTGCCTCCCGCCTGGCCGCCGACCTGCTGCTCGGCCAGCCCCTCTGTCCGAGCTTGCTGGCCCAGGGCGTGTCGCCAGAGCAGCTGTCGCCGGCCCGTTTCCCACAACCCTGAAAGGAGCTTTCCATGAGCGATGATATCCAGCGTTTTCCCAGCAGCCTGCCGTTTCCGTTCTCCCGTGCGGTGAAGGCCGGTGGCTTTCTGTTCCTGTCCGGCCAGGTGCCGATGAGCGCGACGGGCGAAGTGGTGCGTGGCGACATCCAGGCCCAGACCCGTGCGGCCTGCGAGCGTATCGGCGAGAGCCTGGCGGCGTGCGGGGCGCGTTTCGACCAGGTGGTCAAGGTCACCGTGTGGTTGTCGGACATGGCTCATTTCGCGGGTTTCAACGAGGTCTACACGACGTTCTTCGGCGAGGCCCTGCCGGTGCGCTCCACCGTGGCGTCGGCGCTGGCGCTCGGCGTCGACGTGGAGATCGAAGTGCAGGCGTTCGTCGGGCAGGCGTGAATCGAATGCCGGGCCGTCGTGGCCTTCCCTGAAACACAACAACAATAGAGCCAGAGGTTCACATGCAAGAGCAGCTGAAGATCGCCGGTGCCTTCATCGGCGTGATCGTGGGGGCGGGCTTCGCGTCCGGGCGGGAACTGTTGCTGTTCTTCGTCGACTTTGGTGTCTGGGGGTTGGTCGGTGCGCTGGTCAGCGCCGCGTTGTTCACCTTCCTGGGCATGGCCCTGGCGGGGTTGGGCAATCGCCAGCAAGCCACCTCGCACAAGGACGTCATCCAGGCCATCTGCGGCCGTCACCTGGGCTGGTTCGTCGACTGGCTCATCACCTTCTTCATGTTCGCCGTCACCGTGGTCATGCTGGCGGGTGGTGGCGCCTTGCTGGAGCAGCAGTTCGGCGTGCCGGCTCTGGCTGGCAGCGTGCTGGTGACCCTGCTGGTGGTGGGCATCGTGTGCCTGGATGTACAGAAGGTGATCGTCGCCATCGGCGCCATCACGCCGTTGCTGATCCTGATCGCCTCGGCGATCGCCCTGTACGCGATGTTTTCCCGTGGGCAGAGCTTCGCCGAGCTCGACCGGCTGGCCAGCCAGCAGCAGGCGGGCGCCCGTCACTGGCTGCTGGGGGCGTTCCTCTATGTGTCCTACAACATCGTCGCGGGTGCGCCGATCCTGGCCATCCTCGGTGGTTCGGCCAAGGGCGAGAGGACGGCGATATGGGGCGGCTTGCTCGGTGGCGCGGCGTTGGGCGGGCTGATGCTGGTGATGAGTGCGGGGTTGCTGTCGCGCCTGGACAGCGTCGCCGAGCTGCCCATGCCGATGCTGTCGATCGCCAGCGAGGTTTCGCCGCTGCTGGGGCTGGTGATGTGCCTGATCATCTTCGGGATGATCGTCAACACGGCGGTGGGGACGTTGTTTTCCTTCCTGTCACGGTTGCTGCCGGCGGGGACGACGCAGTTTCGCTGGGGCTCGGTGGTGACCGGGGTGGTGGCGTTCGCTTGCAGCCTGGTGGGGTTCATCAGCCTGGTCGGGGAGGTGTATCCGTTCTTCGGCTACCTGGGCTTCGTGCTGATGGCAGCGGTGTTGCTGGGGTGGTTGCGGCGGGGCAAGGGCAGGAAGGTGGCGGTGGCCTGAAGGTGGGGCAAGGGATCCTCTGGGCGATCATAAAATGATGTGAGTCTCCAATCGGGGGCGCTTTGCGCCCCACTGCGGCCTTCCCCTCAGATCCTGAAGCTCCCCACCAACTGCTTCAACCGCCCGGCCTGCTGGCTCAGGGCATCGCAGTGACGCAGGGTCTCGTTGAGGTTCTCCACCCCTTGCTGGTTGAGGGTGTTGATCTGGGTGATGTCCAGGTTCAGGC